>JAYTUY010000016.1:0-8791 GCA_043744275.1 Saprospiraceae bacterium | reverse complement strand
TTCTTAGATTTTTGCACCGACAACGACTTAATCATTTATCTCAATTTGTCAATGAACTCAACTTGATTTCTTCTAAATAAAAGTGTACGGTAATGAATGGAATAATATGCTTTATAAGCATCTCAATCACCATTTGACTCAATTTGGAGTTTAATTAAAAAGAAAATTTAAACCCATTCTACCATTCACCGATTTTGAATTATAGGAGTTGAAAACAGCTACAATATTGTCAGTGACGCCATATAATTGTATGGGTCCAACATTCAAAACAAAATGTAATCCGAGGTTGTCAAAACTGCCGTAACGGACTGAATAGGTAGCACCCAATTGTATAGCCCGAGTCAGTTTGAACGTGCTATTAATAGCCACGTCCAATTTTGTTGAGCCATCCCATGTTTCGGTATAGATTAATGCGCCTAATTTTATCTTCTCAGTCATATCGTAGGTAGCGCCGACATATGTTTTCATGGGCATTTTTGTTCTATTTAAGCCCGTAGTGCTTTCTTTTACATTCAGTGTTTTCTTTAAAGTATCTTGCACATCTTTTTCATTCAATCCTTCAAACGATAAAAATTTATCGCTTTTCTGACCTGAATATTCAAAAGTACCGTTGCTCGAATATGAATGTGCATCTTTTTTCCAATTAATAGCACCCATTAAATCTATTACACTGGCATCGAGTCTCAATTTTCCCAATTGAACAGTAGTGCCGACATCGAAAGAAAGCCCACTATTTTGAGACATAAAAACATCTCTAAAATTGAATGTACCGTCCGAAAACTTTTGAAAATCCTTCATTCCATTGGTTTGAACATCAAAATCAGAGGTGAAAGTGAGTTTATAATCCACACTATCCGTCAATAAAGTCAATTTCTGTTTAACAGTTGAAATATTGGCAATGCCCGATAATCGTTTAGCTCTTAAACCGAATGAAATTTTATCACTCACTTTGAATGCTAAACTCATACCCAACTCACTATATAGTTGTGCATTCAAACCGACGCTTAAATTCATCGTTTTGCCCAAATATTTATTGTTGCCAAAAGCGAAACCGCCAATAAGATCTTTACTCACATTGAGATGAGTATTGCCTTTAATGCTGTTGTGAAAACTCACAGCAAATTTTTTAAAACCCAATGTCAAACCCAAAGTTTGAATATCCAAATTGCTATATAAATGACTGACGGGTTCTAAATTATTGAAAGCTGCTTTGGCATTCAGTGTCCGTTTGCCTTCACTTTCAATGGTCAATTGCGATGGTGCATTGGGGCTTTTGTAATTGAAAGATAGGCTCGGCATCATATAAGATGAGCGTCCGCCTGCCAATCGATACGCAGGATTGGTATAGCTCGATTGCCATACGGTATCCAAAAAGTGCAAAGCCAATTCATGTTGAGCATGGCTTTTTACGGTCAATGCAAGGTTTGATAGTATAAATATGGTGGCGATTATTCGTTTCATTTTATTCAATTTGTATAATAAAAAATTGGTTTTTATTCTCTAAAAATGGTTTTTTACTGAGGGGTGTTTAATTAGTGAATAGTGAAAAGTGAAGAGTGAAAAATGAAAATACTGAGGGGGTATTTTTCACTTTTCACTTTTCATTATTCACTATCTTTTGACGCCCGCAACAACCCCTATTTTCACTTTAATTTCTTGAGAAGATAAAAGTCGAACAGGCGTAGAGCCATTATTAACGGTAGAAAAAGTATATTTGATGATGACTTTTTTAGAAGCTTGTAAGCGAGTCATTTTAGCCAAATCCATTTTCACATTCGAGATATTTCTAAGCGGTGCAATGACTTTTCCATTCGCATCAACAGCCGCCGCTTTCAAGATGGTTTCGTTAGGCGATGAATATAGAGAATCGATGACTCGATTGTTGGCATCCAAAAAATAAGCTTGCAAATTGGCATTCAAGCCCGTGCCATTGTCAGCGATAATTTTAAAATCAGCGTGGTCAATGTCTTTGGTTGAAGGGAAAGTGATAGAGAGCGTATCGCGCTCTTCAAAGCCTTTTACGGTGGCAAAAAGTGGCACTTCTATATTAATTTTCATCTTAAAAGCACTGGTATCCAACAAAAAACCGCTAATATTGCGATTACCATCAGGATTGATAATGCCATCAATATCATAAACCATTGAAGTAGGTTTTGAACTAATGATGTCCACAATATTAGAATTGGTTTTATCCAAAACGATTTGAGTGGATTTCATTTGCCCAACTTCTGTAGTAGCAGGGTAATTCAAGTTAGAACCGTTAGAAACGAAAGTGCCTGTAAGTGCCATTCTTTTTTTATCTGTCGTGACAACTTCTGCTGTATTGACCTTTGTACGAACAGGTATTCCAAAAGAATTTTCAAGAGTGAGTGTCATTTTAGGGTCGGCAAAACGCACATCGCCGCGCATTAATTTTTGGATAAAACTGATATTGATACTGTCTTTTGGAATATCAAAACGATTGACTCCAAAATATCCTTTGACGAATTTTCCTTGTAAATAACGAAAAGCAAACTGTACATTATTCAATAACACACGCTCCTTTGTACTATTTTTACGGGCTTCATAATAGATAATAATTTGGTCATTGGGTACGCTGAGCGAATATCCCGTTAAGTCAACGGAGTCTTTCACTGGCGTTGCACCAATCGGTAAATTGAAAGTTTTTTGATAAATAAGCCCATTTTTAGTCATTTGAGGAATTCTGAAAGTCATTGTCAACGCTTCATTGAAATTATTTGACACTATATAATGTGTCATACCTTTTTTCAAATCAGCATTAGCAATTTTCAAACCACCTGGCGGAGCAAAAGGAACGGCTGAAACAGAATCAATCAGCGGAACAAAATTATTGGGGATGCCTTCAAAGGGATCTAAAGCCGTGTTGGCTTTTGAAGTGGTAATAAATTGAGCCGTTATTTGCCCATCTGCATCAATTCGCAATGATGCCGTTGAATCCAAACCGTTCAACATTTCTTTAATCGTTGTTTTGGTATCGATTAATGGAGCAGCGATTTCAGCATTAATGGCAGTATCTACATCTTCAATCGGAAGACGACAAGATTGGACAGTGATTAAAAAAAGAGAAAAAAATAATGGATAAAGTTGTGAGTTTATCTTCATTGTTCAATAAGTTGGTTGGAGAATTAAGAATTATAAAATACCTTTTTTGGAGTATCAAATACAAGTCCATTATTTTTTATGTAAATTGTTTTTTGAAAGACTCTTTGAAATTCAAGAGAAAACAATTAAAACACTGGCATTTTTTCTTAAAAAACACATAAAAAAATGCCGCTCGGTTTTGACCGGACGGCATAAACATAACCATGAAAATAATTAACCAAACTGATAAGAGGTTTTGCAAAAACAATGCCTAAACAATGAGGAGTGGTTACAAGAAATTTATTATTACTTTTAATTACCAAATGTTTAAATACTTATAACTTGTTTTTAATTTTATCGTTTCAACTAACTTATTTAGAATTTAATAATGAAAAAAATCATGATTGGCTCGCTTGTTTCTTTTTTACTACCCTTTACTATTTATCTTAATTCTTGTCGTTCTGCTGTTTCAAAATTGCCCCTCGTTACGTATCCGCCCGTTACGCAATATGATGCCCACAAGACAGTTTTTGCCGATAATGCAGTCGTTACGACGGCTCACCCTTTGGCTTCAAGAGTCGGTTTAGACATACTTCGCCAAGGCGGAAATGCTGTGGATGCGGCTATTGCGGTACAATTTGCTTTGGCTGTTGTGTATCCGAGAGCAGGTAATTTAGGCGGCGGCGGCTTCATGGTGTACAGAAGTGGCGATGGAAAAGACGTTTCGACACTCGATTATCGTGAAAAAGCACCCTCTGCTGCTTCAAGAGATATGTATTTGGATGCCAAAGGCAATGTCATGTCTGGGAAAAGTCAAAAAGGACATTTAGCTGCTGGTGTGCCAGGTACTGTGGATGGATGTTTCAAAATGTATGAAAAATATTCAAAGTTAAAAGATTGGAAAAAGCTCGTTCAGCCAGCTTTGGAATTGGCGAAATTTGGTTTTGGCATTACCGAAATGGAAGCTGGTAGGTTGAATCGCAATAAGTTAGAGTTTATAAAAAATAATATGTCGCCTGTTGTATTTGTAAAACCTGATACCAATATTCAATGGAGAAAAGGTGATACACTTATTCAAACAGAACTGTCTCATACGCTCGAATTGATTCGCGACAATGGAAGAGCTGGATTTTATGAAGGTGAAACGGCTGATCACATCGTCGCTGAAATGCAACGTGGCAAGGGTTTGATTAGCTATGAAGATTTGAAAAATTATGAGTCTGCTTGGCGCAAGCCCATTTATGGAAAATATCGCGGTTACGATATTATTACTATGCCGCCGCCGAGTAGCGGAGGGATTGCCTTGCTCCAACTTTTAGGCATCGTTGAAAACTACCCCCTCAGTAATTACAAGTTTCACAGTGCTGAGGCGACGCATTTAATTGTTGAAGCAGAAAGAAGGGTATATGCTGACCGTGCAGAGCATCTGGGCGATGCCGATTTTTACCCAGTTCAAGTCAATAAATTGCTGAATAGAACTTATATAAAAAACCGCTTCAATGATTATAATCCAGACAAAGCCACGCCGAGCAAGCAAATCAGTCATGGTAATTTAGCAGAGGTGAGTGAGCAAACAACGCACCTAAGCATCGTCGATACTGAGGGGACAGCTGTTTCTATCACCACTACTTTGAATGATAATTATGGTTGTCGGACGGTGGTAGCAGGTGCAGGTTTTATTTTGAACAATGAAATGGACGACTTTAGTGTGAAAGCAGGTGTGCCTAATCTTTATGGTGCAATCGGTGGAGAAGCGAATGCTATTCAAGCCAATAAACGCCCGCTTTCGAGCATGACGCCGACCATTGTTACCAAAGACGGTAAATTGTTCATGGTATTAGGTACACCAGGTGGTACAACCATCATAACGTCTGTATTTCAATGTATTACAAATGTCATTGATTATAATATGACGATGACGAAAGCGGTTCACGCTCGCCGTTTTCACTCTCAATGGCTGCCCGATGTGGTTTTTATAGAAAGATTTGGCTTTAAAAATGATGCCCTTGATAAGCTGAAACACATGGGACATACGGTTACCGAACGTGAAAATATTGGTGCCGTAGAAGCCATTTTGATTCGCCCTAATGGTAAAATGGAAGGCGTTGCGGATAATAGGAGCGACGATGATGCCTTAGGTTTTTGATGATGTAATTATTTATTTCTAATTTATTTTCTCACTATTTATGAATTGACATGATTATTGCATAACTAAAATATGTCAACCATGATTCATACTAAATAGTGAGAAAACTTTTATTCATATCGATCCTCCTGCTACAGATTTTTGGAAATTCTGTAACCCTCAAAGCCCAAGCTGCATACAGCTACGATGTGCTGACGAACGATTTAGAATCTCAGCTTCGCAAAGGCAATCGACGCGCTCTTCGCGACCTCGCAGGCTTACTTGACAAGCCAGTTTATCGTGAAACCGCCATTATTTTATTTGAAACTTATTCCTTTTTTACAAAAGAAGAAATAGATATTGAGCACACTACTCGTGATCAATTTATGCGTTTTTACTTCAATAATGAAGATAAAATCAAGCATTCTGAAATCCTTCAAGCGTTTTATATCACTCCTGTTGAATACCAAACCTATAGTTTTGGAGTCACTTCCGCACCTGATAAACCTGAGGATGACCCCTCAGTATTATTGCGTTCTTTGGTCATTGAGTTTGATAAATCCTTTAAAAAAGGTGCAGATTCTATTGTTTTACAAAAAATAATTGAAAAAATATCGGCATTGGAAACGCGTGAAAGTTTTCAATGGCTACGGAATATGTTGACCTCAATGCCTTTCAATAAAAATGCCTCCAATCTCTATATTGCTTTGTGCGAAGGATTGAAAAATGAACCCAATGTTGAGAATTTGAATGGCGTTTTAACAGCTATTGATAAAAATATTGTACCCGCAGAGTGGTTAACTTCTACGCTCATTGAGTTGACAAATTATACGGTGACTTCTCAATTGACCCATCAATTATTGGATTCATTGGAGTCATACGAAGCTTTGCGCGCTTACGGATATGAGCAAATATTGCCATTCAAGGAAGCTTTTTTCTATGAAAAAGTAGATTATTATGCTAAAATATTGAGTAGAAAAGATACGCCGTGGATTCAACGCAATGCCCTCAGGGATATGATGGCAACGCAGCATCCTCGCTTGCTTTTTTACTTGGCTGCTCAAATGCGATGGAAGCCAGATGAAAGAGCCGTGTATGAAAAATTGATAAAAAAACGCTCTAATACTCAATTTTTATTGCCTTGCGAGTCGGATATACTGAGGGGAGGGCAATTCATGGCTAAAATTGATTACATTCAAAAATATAAAAATTTTGTGCGCTATTGGGCGAACCATAGTGAGGATTATGAGTGGGATGAATCAAGGCGTCTTTTTGTTAATAAAGCAGAAATTGCTCAACGCACTGAGGAATATGAACGCCTTTTCCGCCGTCTAAATTCTGAAAATGACAGCGTTGCCAGAGCTTCTTTTCTGCAATTGGCACAAGGCGACCCCTCTACGATTACTGAATTAACAGAAAAATATCGCTCTTTGCTCCGCAATTATAATCGCAATTTGCCTGATATTCATTATGGATTTTTAGAGCAAATGACGCGCTTGGTGGCGTTCTGTAAAAAGAATAAAATGAGCTATCAATTGTCTGGGAGGATGGATTCATTGATGCGTATTTTATATGAAAATCGAAACCCTCAGATGCGATATAATATTGAAAATCAAATCATTAAATATGCAGAAATAGACGATTTGACGCCTATAGAGTTTTATGGCTGCCTCTATTCAAGCAATCAAGAAATGTCATTTTCAATTGGTAGAATATTGGATTTTCTTTATACAAAATTATGGACGCCTATTACCAATAATGATGATCAGCTGCGTTTTTTCTTAAAGAAAAGTTTTTTATTTAAAAAAATAGGTGTGGTTGGCATTTGCAATTCTTATCAGAATAAAATCAATAAAATTGAGAATGAATTGAAGGCTCGTTTTTCTGAAATAGCTGCCGTTGAAAGTGATGATGAAATTATTAATCAAATAAATGTAGTCGTAGGGGCTGCCGAAGATAATAAAAAAGAAACCAAATCGAAATCCATGTTCGATTTGTTTTTGAACGACCCCCTCAGTTTTGCGAATGGCGATATGAAAATGTTGCCCTCGCCACGTGAATCAGATTATCAACGGATAGTGGGCAAAATTCAATCTGAAAATGATAAAGAAGTCCTTCGCCTGATGATGGATTACTTGGATTTGCATCCTTCTATCGAGGCTGTGCCACAACTTTTTGCAGTCATTATGGATGATAGAAAAATTAAATCTCATGACAACACAGGTACAGTTGAGCGCGACGAAGCCAATGGCATCAAAGGCATCCGCGTGAGTGATAGGGTTGTTATTTTGCTTGAAAATATATACGCTCATAGCCTAAAAGCGGATGATAAAAGAGCCCTTTGGCGGCGTATGTGGTATAAGGATCAGAAGAATTATCGCATTTGGGATAAACAATTTTTTGAAGAACAAGCCCTGTTTTTAAAAACGGCTGAAATCCCTTCTATTGAGGATATATTGGAAGTGAGTAAATCTAAATATTTTTCTGTAAAGTATAAACCATTGATAATCAATAGTTTGAAGCGTTTGACGACATTTAGTGATATTCGTTTCTTTAAAAGTTTCATTCCTTTTAAAGTGAGTGAAGATTTGGCAGCCTTCGATACTTTAAACATTGGACAAAAGGATTTGGATGATTTTATTAAAATTTTTGAAACGGATAATGACTCCACGATGTGGGCTTTTATCAATAGAAAAACTCAGTCATATTCAATAGATGATTTAGGCTCGTTTTATAATGCGCTTTTTAAAGTTGATTGGTTTTTGAAGCAAGTTTTTAATGAAAAAATTAGTACTTATCAGAAAAATTTAGCCATTGAAACGCTATCAAACTATTTGACGAATAGCGAACTCATTTCAGAATTTGAGGAACAAACGACCTTGAGGCACGTGGCTGAATTGCAAAATATTGGTCTCTCTTTATCAGAAAAATTGGAAGCTTCGTTTGCGCTCGATATTTCTGAGGAATCTAAAGCCGCTATTCAAGAAGCCATTTTAATGCGCATTAATTATAGTCAAATAGGAGCAGTTGCAGGATATTTTGATAAGCTCAGTAAAAAACCTGGTTATAACCCTACGGCATTTTTATATAAAGATTTTGGCATCCCTATTTTCAATCCTGATAAAGAATTGGTTGTGCAACTCATTGAAAATCATAGAGTTATGAAAGAAATTGATTTTTATAAATTTTATTTAAAAAAATTCGGCGTTGATTTTTCTCTTGAAAATGATGAATTAGATTTTAATAAAATTTATAATATCTTGAAATTTGAAATCGTTGCCCCTTTCACAGGTGGTGGTTTTCAAAGAGATTATTTCACCTATGGTGTCATCAAATTATTGGAATTACAATTCAAAACAAGATTAGGTTTTCATGAAAAATTGAATGAAAATCAATCATTTTATACCTATTCGCCTACGAAGCGAGCAGTGAAATGGATGCAATATTTAGAATCCAATCATTTCGTCAAGCCCGACCCCTCAGTACCAGCCTCTTTTAATCGCCTTTTTGCAGGAAATTGAAAGGTTAAACAGGTTGGGTTTAGTAAACGGTCTTTTGTTTTTT
>JAYTUY010000015.1:0-2650 GCA_043744275.1 Saprospiraceae bacterium | reverse complement strand
TGGACTCTAAAATTAAAAAAATTAATCTGTTTATTTCCAAATTTAAGATTATTTTTTTTGTTAATGATGAAAAAAAACTTTTAAAACTATGATTAATTTTACCCATTATTCGGATTCTTCTATCAGTTGACCCCATTGTCTGCTGTGTTACGTTGTAAAGTCCGCTACGCATTTATATGAAAGAACAAATCATTCAATCCGCCCTCGCTACTCTCAATATTGAAATTGATACGCTCATCAATCTTCGAGACTGTATCAACACCGATTTTGTCCAAACCGTTGAGACAATTGTCCAATCAAAAGGGCGAGTCATCATTACTGGCATTGGCAAATCTGCCATCGTCGCGCAAAAAATTGTCGCCACCCTCAACTCCACCGGCACCCCCTCAGTATTTATGCACGCCGCCGATGCTATTCATGGCGACATCGGCATCGTTCAGCGAGAGGATACTGTGATTTGCATTTCAAAAAGTGGCGACACACCTGAAATAAAAGTGCTCGTGCCACTCTTGAAAAATTTTGGCAGCACCCTCATTTCGATGGTTGCCAATACAGATTCGTATTTGGCTAAACAGTCAAATTTTATACTCAATACCCCCATTGCAAAAGAAGCCGACCCCAATAATCTTGCACCCACTGCCTCCACCACTGCCCAAATGGCAATGGGTGATGCGCTCGCCGTTGCCTTATTGGCGGTTCGCGGGTTTACCTCTCAAGACTTTGCTCAATTTCATCCAGGCGGCGCATTGGGTAAGCAGTTGTATTTGCGGGTGCGCGACATTTATCCCAATCATGGTGCCCCCTCAGTATCAAGGAGCACTAACCTCAAAAATACCATCATTGAGATGACTTCTCAAAGGCTGGGCGCAGCGGTGGTTCTCGACGATGCACACCATATAATAGGTATCATCACCGACGGCGATTTGAGGCGAATGCTCGTGAAGGATTTGGATATAAAATTGGTTCAAGCCCAAGACGTGATGACCCCCAACCCTTTGACGATTGACGCCAACGCTTTGGCTGTAGAGGCGATGGTTTTGATGCGAGAGAAAAGCATCACGCAATTAGTGGTCGTTGATCATGAGCGATACGTCGGCATGGTGCATCTGCACGATTTATTGAAAGAGGGAATTGTATGAGTTGAGAGTTGAGAGTTATAAGTGATGAGTTATGAGTTTGTCATTCACTCATCACTCATTATTCCTTATTCTGCCTCATATTCCTCAACGACTTTCTTTTTCCATTGCGATTTTTTTCTAAAATACTTAGGATGGATGACCAAAAGTCCGAAAGATTCAGTGTGTTCTTTCGTTTGCTTCGCATGATGCGAACCGTGTGCGCGAAGGATGGCGCGAGAGTAAGCATTGTCCAAAAGTTTGAACCAATTGAAACGGCGATGGATATATACGTCGTGAATAAAGAAATAAATCAAGCCATAAATAGAAATGCCGATGCCAACGAAGAAAATCCACCACGTTTGGGTAGCCGAGCCATAGATATAGCAAGCAGCACTCGGTACAGCATAAACAAGGAAAAAGCGGTCATTTTTTTCAAAAAATCCTTCTTTTTGATGGCGCGGCAAGTGATGGTCTTCATGCCATTGCCAAAGGAAACCATGCATCACAAACTTATGTGTAAACCAAGCCATGAACTCCATGCCGACTACGCCTGATAGCGTTACGAGTGTATAAAACAACCAATTAGCCATTTTTATTTAGATATTAGACAGATAGACAATAGATTTTAGATGCTTAGTTTTCATTAAAAAGCTAAAGCAGCTTTTAAAATTTATAACTGAGAATCCAAAAGAAAAGGAACTGTGCTATTAACAACGCGACGGCAACTTTGTTTTTCACAGATTTATTTAAAATGAAAAATAATAATTGCAAGGGGAAAGCTGTCAAAAACCAGCCATAATAGTTCTTTATGGGTATTGCATCATCTTGCCAAGACCACATATCGGTTTTCATAGCGATAGGTTCTATCAGCACATCAAGGCTAATCATGAGGGCAGAAGCTAAGAGAGCTTTCAAAATAATGCTCCCTTTTTCAGCCGTAAAATGACTCACTAATACAGCGGAACAGTAAGAAATAAGCAACCAATTGACGCCGATACTGAGGGGTGTGTCTTTGAATTTAAAGCCTAAAGTTTCACCATATTGATAGTTGCCAAATATTTGACCTGTCTCAACGCCTTTCATTTCTACAACAAAACCGACGACTGGGCAAATAATGCAGAATAAGACCATTTTCCAATCCCATCGAGTATGAAAAATGAGGACGACAATGAGAGAAATGATGAGATTAATAGGTGTCAATTTGGCAAAATCAGGATGTATTTTGAATATAAAACCTGAAATGCCGACGAGGTATAAAATGCTCAAAATAGCGATGGCTGTTTTTTCTGAACGCTTATATTCCCCTAAATATGATGCATTTTGCTTCATCACGCTCTGCGTTGACTGAGGGGGTGTTGAAAAAGTATTATCCATTTTTATGTGTCAATAATTAAATCATGGTTTGTATAGAATTAAAAAAGTCTCAATTTACCGTAACTTGACTTTGTTAAATTAGGAATAAATTAAATATTGGTAATTCAAGATGAATTTAATTTATGTTTAGATTGAGTTGCTTTAGCCCTTTTAAATAA
>JAYTUY010000014.1:0-8806 GCA_043744275.1 Saprospiraceae bacterium | reverse complement strand
TGCATTTTACATTTATCATTTTGCGGTTTTACATTTTTTTAATTTTGTTTTAACCTCAATTAACGCCATTTAACTCTATATTTCATTAAATATTCTATTTTTGCACTCGTATTAAAAATGAGGACAATTGGACAGTCTGTTTTGAACTTAGAACAATGGCAAAGAGAAGAAAAACGAATTATTTTTACTCGATTATTAGTGTGGCTTTAGTGCTTTTTCTACTGGGGTTTTTCGGAACTGCCTTGCTTTTTGTTCGGCAGCAAGCAGCCATACAGCAGGAGAAAATTACGATGATGGTGGAGATAAAAGAAGGGGCAGACTCCGCAGCGTTGGCAACTTTGAAAAAAGAACTCCCTAAAATGGATTTTGTGAAAGCGGGTTCGGTGCATTTTGTTTCGAAGCAAGAAGCAGCGGATGTGATGCGTCAAAGCTTAGGCGATACTTTAATCAATCCCGATATGCCTTTGCCGTTTTATGATGCCTATTCTTTGAGCCTCAAAACTGAGTCGATGAATAAAAAGGCGATAGCGGATATAAGTCAACAATTGAAGGACAATCTCGCTGTGAATGATGTGTATATGGATGAAGGTTTATTGGGAGAAGTGTCGAAAACAATTGAAAAAATAGCCTTTTTTGCATTTATTGCGGCATTTTTATTCATTATCGTAGCTTTGACACTGATTCATAACACCATTAGAATTAATCTATATTCCGATCGTTTTATCATTAAAAACATGGAATTAGTGGGTGCATCTTGGGGATTTATCAGCCGCCCATATATCCGCAAAGGCATTTGGAATGGCTTTTTTAGTGGCACAATTGCCGTCATATTAATTGGTGGTATTTGGTATTTTATTCAAAAATCGACGCCTGAATTGAATCTTTTATTAGAAAGTCCCTTGTTTTTGGGCAGTGCTGCCATCCTCATTTTGTTGGGCATTTTAATCAGTTGGTTAAGCACTTTTTATGTCGTGAATAAGTATTTAAAAATGCGCTTAGACGATTTATATTAATCTAAAAAATCTACATCTAAAAATCTATAATCTAACATCTAAATAATGGCTAAAGCTAATAGACCGCAGCAAAGACCTGCACAACCGACTGAACAAAAAGCAACGGCTACATCACGCGCTTCCAACACAACTCGTCAGCGTGAGACCCCCTCAGTATTTGGCAAGCGCAACGACGATTTGGTGTTCGGGCGTGAAAATTATAAGTGGATGCTGATTGGTATCGCCATTATGGTTGTCGGTTACCTCTGCATGTCGGGCGGCTCTATGCCTTCGCCTGATGTGTGGGATGACAATATTATTTATAGCCCGATGCGGATTATCGTCGCACCTTTTCTTATTTTACTGGGCTTAGGCGTAGAGATTTACGCTATTTTTAAGAAGAATGCGAAAGATTCTATTTAAATACTTGTTGTACAATCCTACGAGGGTTTCAAAACCCTCGTAGGATTTAAGCGCATAGAGGTTATCCATTTTCAACGAAAATCCACTTTAAAATATGACTTATCTACAAGCCATCATCATCGCTATTGTCGAGGGATTGACGGAGTTTTTACCTGTTTCTTCAACGGGTCACATGGTTATCACGTCGTCGTTGATGGGCATTCAGAGCGATAATTTTACGAAACTCTTTGAGGTCGTAATCCAAATGGGAGCGATACTCTCAGTGCTGGTTTTATACTGGCGACGCTTTCTTCAAAGTTTTGATATTTACCTTAAATTAGCGGTGGCTTTTGCGCCAGCGGCTGTGTTTGGCTTGCTGTTTTATAAGCATATCAAGGAGATTTTGGAGAAGCCCTTGGTCATAGCCGCTATCTTACTTTTGGGTGGCATCATCTTGCTTTTTGTAGATAAATGGTTTTCTAAAAATGAAGCCATCGACAACGTCAAAGAGGATATTTCCTATAAAAACGCCTTAGTTATTGGCAGTTTTCAAGTACTTTCTATGATTTTCCCTGGATTGTCTCGCGCGGCAGCGACCATTATCGGCGGCTTAACGCAGCACTTGAATCGTCAACGGGCAGCCGAATTTTCATTCCTTTTAGCCGTTCCCACTATGGCTGCTGCCTCTTTGAAAGAAGGCTACGAATATTTTAAAGACACCAAAGCTGGTTTGGTTGCCCCCCTCAGTAATGAGCAGATTTGGACGCTGGCGTTGGGCAATATTGTGGCTTTTGTAGTGGCTTTGATTGCGATAAAAACGTTTATCAATTTTCTTACGCGCCATGGTTTTAAAGTGTTTGGCTGGTATCGCATTGCGGTTGGTTTGTTGATATTGGTTTTGCATTTTGTGGGGGTGGAGCTGTTTGTGAATTGATTTTTATAACCTAACAGTAATTCCTTTATCATTCAAATATTCCTTCAAATCCACAATCCCAATTTCCTTAAAATGGAAAATGCTGGCTGCTAAGGCTGCATCGGCATACCCCTCAGTAAAAGTGTCGTAAAAATGCGCCATTGTGCCTGCACCACCCGAAGCAATGACTGGAATAGAAACGCTTTTTGACATCCGCGCTAAGGCTTCGTTGGCAAAGCCTTGCTTAGTGCCGTCGTGATTCATGGAGGTAAAAAGGATTTCGCCCGCGCCCCTATCAGCCACTTCTTTTGCCCAATCGAACAAATCAATGTCCGTAGCGATGCGCCCACCATTCAAATGGACGAGCCAACGCGCCTTACCTGTAGCAGGCGAAGGCACTTGTTTAGCATCAATAGCCACCACAATGCATTGACTACCAAAGGATTGTGCAATTTCGTTAATCAAATCAGGACGGCGAATAGCGGCTGAATTGACAGATACTTTGTCCGCCCCCGCATCCAGCAAACGACTTACATCATCCACCGAACCAATGCCACCCCCGACTGTAAATGGAATATTCAAGTTTTGAGCAATCTTAGTCACCAGCGAAGCGAAGGTTTTGCGCTCCTCGTGCGTAGCCGTGATGTCGAGGAAGACGAGTTCATCTGCGCCATTTTCGGAATACCATTTTCCGAGTTCGACGGCATCGCCAGCGTCGCGGAGGTTTTCAAAATTAATGCCTTTCACGGTGCGCCCATCTTTTATATCAAGGCAGGGAATGATTCTTTTTGCTAACATATTTTAAATTTCAGCTAAATTTTTCTAAGTCTTTCAAACTGATTCTACCTTCATAAATTGCCTTGCCGATAATCGCCCCAAAGCAGCCTATTTCCTTCAATTTTTCTAAATCAGACATATCTGTCACGCCGCCCGAAGCGATGAGTTGGAGGTCTTTGAAGTCATTTAACAAGCGTTCATACAGCTCATTCGATGATCCCCTCAGTAAACCGTCTTTGGATATATCTGTACAAATGCAATATTTAATGCCTTGATTGACATAGTCTTGTAAAAAATCTTTGAGCCAAATGTCGCTGGTTTCTATCCAACCGCCGACGGCTATTTTTTCATCTTTCACATCTGCACCCAAGATAATTTTTTCAGCACCGAAAGTATTGACCCAGTTCAAAAACGTCTCTCTATTTTTAACAGCAATGGTACCGCCGGTCACTTGTTGTGCGCCACATTCAAACGCCACTTTTAAATCATCATCCGATTTTAAGCCGCCGCCAAAGTCAATGTGCAAATTGGTTTTGGAGGAAAGTGTTTCCAAGACTTTATAATTGATAATCCGACCCGCTTTTGCGCCGTCCAAATCCACCAAATGCAACCGTTGCAATCCAGCATCTTCAAACTGTTTAGCAATTTCAAGCGGATTTTCATTGTATATTTTCTTCTGCGCATAATCCCCCTGAGTGAGGCGAACGCATTTACCTTCGATGATGTCTATAGCGGGAATGATGTACATTAAATTAGATATTAGATTATAGATGATTAGATTTTAGATTCGTGAAATTCGTCAATTCGATAAAAATTCGTGGCTAAAATTCGCCTTTAACATTTTTCAAGGAAATTGCGAATCAATTGCTCCCCATAAACACTTGATTTTTCAGGATGAAATTGAGCTGCATGAAAATTATCTTTTTTCAAACAGGCAGAAAACTCAACGCCATATTCAGCTGTTGCGGTCGTATATTCTCCTTTTTCAACATAATAACTGTGGACAAAATAAAACCATTGGTCATTCAAATCAGGGCTGAGAATAGACGCTTGCTCATTATTACCCATTACAAATTGCCCATTACTTATGTTTAATTTATTCCACCCAACTTGAGGCACTTTGAGTGACCCCTCAGTATTATTAGAATTAGAAGGTGAAATAACAGGAAATTTTAAAACTCGTTGTGGAATGACCCCCAAACAAGGCGTATCATTTTCCTCGGAATAATCACAAAGCAATTGCATACCGACGCACACTCCCAGAAACGGTTGTTTGAGATTGGGAATCAATTTATCCAAACCGCGCTCGCGTAGGTGGCGCATAGCAGAACTTGCCTCGCCTTGTCCAGGGAAAATAACTTTATCGGCACTTAAAATGGTTTCTACATCGGCGGTGAGAATGGGCTGAACGCCGAGCCTTTCGAGGGCGAAAATGACAGAACGGATATTGCCCGCCTTATAATCAATGATGGCTATTTTCATAGCGCAAAGGTATGTCTTCGAGTGGGTTCAAAAAAATGTACCCCTCAGTATTTTTATTTTAACAAAAGGATTACTATTTAAGTATTAGACGAATGAATTTAAATTTTAATTATTAGTGGCAATATACAGCATCCACTGCCGTTATGAATTGAGCTTGGGGCAATTCGATGAACCTTTAAAATCGGTGTTGCAACGGCAGTTTTTATTAAAAATAAAAGCTCGTATCTAAAGGATTGAAAATATAATAGATTATAAATTGTTAATTTTTAAATAATTGATAATCAATATTTTAAGACAAAATTTTTACAATCTGTTCATCTTAATTTAATTGACTTTTTGATAAATAGGGATTACTTTTGAGCACTCCTTTCATATTGATATATATCAGTAGTTTTCATGATTCAGATTATTGACAACCCCTCAGTTTTGAGTGACCTTTGTATAGCTAATAAGAACCGATTTAAGTACACAATTTTTTTAACCATTTTAAATCAAATGCCCAACCATGAATTTAGTAGCACCCGTTTCGTCCATCATGGCAAAAGACATCCAAACCGTCATGCCAAAAGATTCTATTACAAGAGTGAAAGACATTTTTGACCGTACAAAAACCTTTCACATACCGGTGGTTAAATCCAAAAGAGTTGTTGGGATGATTAACAAAAGCGATTTTATGTCGTTTTGTAGCAAACTGAGCCGACACTTCACTGGTAAAGCCGACCAGTCAAAATGTCTGAAAGGTCATACCGCCGAAGAAGTGATGACTGGTGTACCTATGGTTTTGGAATGCGGCGATCGTATCGCTGTAGCCGTTGAAATGTTTCGCGATGATGCATTAGTCGCTTTGCCTGTCCTTGACAAAAAGGGGTTTATTGGCATGGTCACGACCCATGAAGTCATCGAGGCATTGGCTAAAGAAAAAGCAGGAGAGTTTGAATATTACTCAATTTATTGAATCTTTTGAAGACTAATCAATCATTTATGAGCCGTACTTGACCATCGTCAGGCACGGCTCTTAAAATTGTATTAACTATGAAAGTGACTAAAAGCACTCGAAAAGTCTTTTATACTGAGGGGGTGTTGGCATTCAAAAATTGAAACAATAAAAATGTAAAATTAATCATTCATAACAAGGCTTCTTTTTTGAACAAAGCCTATATTTGTACTCATTAAAAAACAAACATTGGTAAACATTACTTTTTTTTCTGAAGAAATAGCTTTAGAAAAAATCAAAATATTTTAAAATCACTATGGCAGATTTCAGAACCTTACCTACTAATAATAATTCAGTCAATGAATACGCTTCAAGAAGTGCTAAACATGAGACATTAGCAAAATGGATGTGGCGCATATTCTATGGTGGATTAGCGGTATTATTTATTTCAATTATCCTTTTTTCTTTTCTCACACCTTCTTTCAAAAAATTGGAAGATCCTTCGCTCAATTTGGCATCAGAAGTACTTTGCCAAGATGACTCAACGGTTTTAGGGCGTTTGTATATTGAAAACCGAGCGCCTGTCAAATATGAAAATATCCCTAAACACATGGTCAAGGCGTTATTGTCAACAGAAGATTCTCGATTTTATGAACATGCTGGGGTTGACCCTGAGGCTTTGGCGCGAGTTTTTGTAAAAACTTTTCTCTTGCACCAAAAAGGTCAAGGCGGTGGCTCTACTTTGACTATGCAGCTGGCGAAATTGCTTTATAGCGATCGCGATTTCAAAGACATGAATTTTGTTGAAAAAGCGTTTGGTTATTATTACAGAAAAATAAGTGAAATTATTACCGCTATAAAACTCGAACGCGCTTACACAAAGGAGGAAATTATCACGATGTATCTCAATACCTACGATTTTGGCTACAACGCTCATGGTATTCGAGCAGCATCCGAAGTCTATTTTAGCAAAGCACCTGAACAATTGACAATGGAAGAAGGTGCAACTCTTGTAGGCATGTGTAATAATTCATCACTTTACAATCCTGTCCGTCGGAATGAACGCACAAGACAGCGTAGAAATATCGTTTTAAATCGCAGTTTTGAACAAGGTTATTTAACAGATAAGCAATTTAAAGAATTGGCTGCCAAGCCTTTAGATATTTCAAAATTTAAAACTCGTTCGCATAATGATGGTTTGGCAACCTATTTCCGCTCTACTCTTGCAGATACAGTCAAACTAATTTTGAAATCACAAGGCATTACCAAACCTGATGGAACCAACTATGATGTCTATCGCGATGGTCTGAAAATATATACCACCATTGACCCCGAAATGCAGCGCATTGCTGAGGAGTCTTTGCGCGAGCACATGAGCGTCTTGCAAGCCAAATATTTTAAAGTATGGCGCGGTAAAGACCCTTGGACATACAAAGATTCAGAGACCACCGATGACCAAATCAGAATGCATTTAGCGTCTTTGGATGCCCGCATTAGAGAGTCGGATAGGTATCAATTACTGAGGGGTCGGTATTTGGATGATGTTTTAAGTAAAATTGAAAAAGATAATGACGGCTTAATGCTATTAGATTCGGACATTATTAATATGCTTCGACAGGAAAAGCAAGCGGGGCTGTTCGATACCATGCTGAAAAGCAATAGCATTAATTCTAAAAAAGTAGCCACTTATCGAGACATTATGGGTAGCAAAAATTGGCAAACTTTGAAAGCAGCCTGGACTAAACTGCAAACAGAAGTCAAAACCGATTTTAATAAGCCTGTGAAAATGAAAGTCTTCGCTTATAATGCAGCAGGTGAAAAAGATACAACCATGTCGCCTTTGGATTCCGTTCGTTTTCATCGAATGCATTTGCAATTGGGTTCTATGGGTGTTGACCCAATTACGGGGCAAGTTAAATTTTGGGTGGGTGGCATTGGTCATAAATTTTATCAAGTGGATCACGTCAAAGTGGATCGTCAAGTAGGCTCTACTTTCAAACCTTTTATATATGTGACGGCTATTTCGGATTTCGGTATTTCTCCTTGCACCACTGTACATGATGTATCGCAAACGATTGGCGTAGGTGAGGGCAGCTTTGGATTAGTTACTCCTTGGTCGCCGAGAAATGCGACGGGTTTTTCAGGTGAATATACCACATTATGGGAGGCGTTAAAAGAATCGCGCAACTCAGCATCCGTTTATCTGATGAAACAAATCGGCTCAACACAGCCTGTTCGTGAAAAATTAAAAGAAATGGGCATCGAAGTGGATGCAAAATATAATAATGGTCAGTTGCGTTTGCCCAAAAGCCCTTCTATTTGTTTGGGTGCAGCGGATTTGACGGTCTTGGAAATGACAGGGGCGTATTGCACATTCGCCAACAGTGGCACTTATACAAAGCCATTATTTATCAGAAAAATTACGGACAAATCGGGTCGTGTTATTTATCAAGGTGTATCAAAAAGACAAGCAGCTTTGCCTGAAAATGCCTCTTATGTGATGCTTCAAATGTTGAAATACAACGTTCGGTCGGCACCTGGCATTAAAAATTTGAAAAGTGAAGTAGGTGGTAAAACAGGTACAACCAACGATTATCGCGATGGCTGGTTCATGGGCGTCACTCCGCGCTTGATTGTCGGCACTTGGGTCGGTGGTGAAGACCAATGGATTCGTTTTTTGACCATTGGCGACGGGCAAGGCTCTGCTATGGCACGCCCGTTTTTTGCAAAAGTGATGGACAAAATTGAAAAAAGCACGACCATTAATTTTGATAAAACCGTCAAATTTAAAAAACCAGAAGGCTCTTTAGGCATCACATTGGATTGTGGTGACTATTTCAGAGGCGACGATGATGGCAAAAATGGTGCTCCTACTGAGGGAGGCGATAAACCGTTCAATCCCGACCAATTCCAAGATGAAGAATCGGGTACGCCTAAACCAGCTCCTACAACACCTAAACCGACAGTGCCCAAACAACCCGTCATTACCCCTAAATCCGTTCCTGCGCCTAAAAAAGCAGATGAAGGATTCGATGGGCAATAAAGAACTACAACACCTTTCCAAGAGGTTTGAAACTTTTGGAAAGGTGTTTTTTAAAGCAATTCATCTTAAAAACGACAATTTTGTTTGAAATTAAACGTTATTAATTTTTTATAAAAGATTAATATAAACAATTTTTATCATTCAAAAATTACCGTCTGGCATGTTTTAACTTGACATTGTTAAATTAGGAAAAAAGCTACTATGGTTTAAAAATTGTTGAATAAAGAATGAAACAGGACAAAACTATTGGGGTCTAAGTGTAA
>JAYTUY010000013.1:0-8831 GCA_043744275.1 Saprospiraceae bacterium | reverse complement strand
CGATTAGCCATATATTTTTATTTTTTCTTAAAAAAATCTTCTTTTATTAGTAAAATTGCATTGAAAGTTCAAAAACGGGTAAAAGAATGCACTGGAGGTGCAAAATATGGGTAGCAAAATATCAATACAATGAAATTAAAATTAAAACCGAAGCAATTAGTCGAGTTGGGTTTTCCTCAAAATCCAGCTATCAGCATGACGATGACCGTCATGGAGAAGCATTTTAAGCACTCCAGTTTTGAGGAAATAGAGCCAATACTGAGGGGTCTGTTGGAAACGCCTGAAAAATATTATGATGATGAAATTTTCGGCGGCATTGCTGAAAGAATCAAACCCAAGCCTGAAATGGGTAAAGAAAAACCTGAATTGCTCACTCAGCCGTTGGACTTCAAAGTCTTCGGTGCAGAGCATATCGAGCAAGGGGCATTCGATCAAATGAAAATGGCGATGCGGTTGCCAATCACGGTCGCAGGATCGCTCATGCCTGATGCTCATGCGGGCTATGGCTTGCCGATAGGCGGCGTGCTGGCGACTGAGGGGGCGGTGATTCCTTATGGCGTGGGTGTGGATATTGGTTGCCGAATGTGCCTTTCAGTGTTCCCAATAAATGCAGATGAGTTGGAAAAACGCAACAAAATGTTTCAAAAAGCCATCGTTGAAAATACCATTTTCGGAGCGGGCGGTGCATGGACAAACAGCTACGAACATGAAATAATGGACAGCCCACTCTTCAACGAACTCAAATTACTGAGGGGTCTGCAACAGAAGGCTGCCAAGCAACTCGGCACTTCGGGCAGTGGCAATCATTTCGTCGAATTTGGTATTTGTCATTTTGACAATGATGACGCTGAACTCGGCATCAAAGCAGGGAAATATATCGCCTTGCTCTCGCATTCGGGCAGTCGTGGATTGGGTGCCAATATCGCCAATCACTATACAAATGCGGCGATGGACAAACGACAATTGCCCAAAGAAGCCAAGCACTTAGCATGGCTTCGATTGGATGAACAAGAGGGCATAGAGTATTGGTTAGCTATGAATTTGGCAGGAGATTATGCTTCGGCTTGCCATCATGCCATCCATGATAAAATATCACAAGCCATTGGTTATCAACCGATTACAAGAATTGAAAATCATCATAACTTCGCTTGGAAAGAAATATTGGATGGTCGAGAAGTCATCGTGCATCGCAAGGGAGCGACGCCTGCTGGCAAGGGCGTGATGGGTATTATCCCTGGTAGCATGACAGCAGCGGGCTATATCGTTCGAGGAAAAGGGGAGATTTCGGGCATCAATTCCGCTGCTCATGGCGCGGGCAGACGCATGAGTCGGCGGCAAGCCAAAGAGAGTATCACTCCTCGCGGCATGAAAGATATGCTTGAAAAACATGGCGTCACGCTCCTCAGCGGTGGCTTGGATGAAGCCCCTCATGCCTATAAAGATATTGATTTGGTGATGCAATCGCAGATGGCGTTAGTGGATGTTGTCGGTTCGTTTTTCCCTAAAATTGTGAAGATGGATGATAAAAAATGATGAGCTATGAGAGATGAATTATGAGAGATAAGATATAAGTTATGAATGATGAGTTATGAATTTTTAAACATTTTGTTTATTATTTTTTATGAATTTCAGCGCAAGTTCTCTAAACGCAATGTCAACACGTAAATTAGTAAAATTCGTTAATTCGTAAAATTCGTGGTCTAATTACACGTAAGACGAATTTTACCAATCTACGTGTTGACAGTAATTAATTAAAATAACGATTAACAATATAACCATGATTTTAGATAAAAACTATTGGGCAAATCGCTACCAAACGGGCGAAATAGGGTGGGATGCAGGCACCATTACAACGCCGATTAAAGCCTACATTGACCATTTAATTGAAACAAAAACTAATAAAAATTTGAAAATTTTGATTCCAGGGGCAGGCAGTGGACATGAAGCGGCGTATTTATGGGCGCAAGGTTTTCAGAATGTATATGTATGTGATTGGGCAGAAGAAGCCATTGGTCGGTATAAAAATAATGTGCCTGAATTTCCTGAAAGCCAATTAATTATCGGTGATTTTTTTCAACTCAATGGGCAGTTTGATTTGATTATTGAGCAGACTTTTTTCTGTGCATTAGACCCTCAATTGCGCCCTCAATATGCTGAAAAGATGGCTGAATTGCTCCATACTGAGGGGGTGGTCAGTGGTGTATTATTTGGGAAAACTTTTCCATTTCAAGGTCCGCCGTTTGGAGGAGACAAGGCAGAATATGTGCATTATTTTGAGCCATATTTCGACATTTTGACAATGGAAGACTGTCACAATTCCATTCAACCCAGAGCTGAAACGGAATTGCGGATAAAATTAAAAAAGAAAACAATTTGATTTCGATAGAACATTATTTTGAATTTCATTAAATTTCCAAATTTAAATCTTTAAATGCTTCTCTAATGTCATAATAATATCATATTGATGATTATTTTCAAAATTTAACACATTTTATAAACTATTCATAGAATTTATTTTCTATCATTGTTGCTACTTAGATAAGTAAACATTAACACTTGTTAATCGTTGAAAAATGATAGGAATTATCAATACGAATTGTATTTTCGCCTTTCATTCTAAGACAATATTGGATTAACATATTATAATGTAAAAAATATACTATTAGAAAACTATATTAACGACACAATTTTATAAAATATAAATCATCAATGGATTATCATAAGAAAGCAGCTAAACTAAATTCCAATTTTTTTAAAAAAAGCATCAAAAAATCTCTAACAAAAACTTCGATTGTCTCATTTACAGCTACCGCCGCCCTTGCTGCCTCAGCATTATTCGTTACGGAAGCCTCTCATTTGACGTCTTTTGTAGATTCTAAAAGTGATGAAAAAATCACTCTCAGTGCTTTGCCCGTCATTTCTCCAACTATAAAATATGGTTTTGCGTTGGATACTTTCAATGTCATCGAAAAGAAAGTTGAAAGTGATGATGTATTTGTCCCGTTGCTCATGAAGCGCGGTTTGTATCATAAAATTGCCGATAGCCTTTCAAAAGTAGCCAAGCAATATTATGATTTCGACAAAATTATCAATGGTAAACCTTACACCGTTCTCACTCGCGACCCTCGCATGGGTTACGATTATTTCATCTACGAACCTGATGCCAAGCGGTATATCGTTTTCAATTTGAAGACCCCCTCAGTAAAAGAGGTGAAAAAAGAGGTCAATATTCGTGAATTTGAAGCATCGGGCAAAATCAACGGCTCACTTTGGGAGACGATGGTGGCTAACGGTATGAGCTATGAATTGACAGATAAAGTAGAAGATGCTTTGAAATATCAATTCGATTTGCGCAAGTTTCAAGATGGCGATGAGTTCAAAATTATATGGGAAGAGGAGCTTGTAGAAGGTCGTTCGGTCGGTGTGCAATGTATGAAAGCAGCATATTTCAAGGAAAAAAGCGAAGCTGACCCTATTTATGCTATCTATTTTGACAATGGCGAAGAGAAAGGGTGGTACGCTAAAAACGGTTTGCCAATGCGCGATGGTTTTTTGAAATCGCCTTTGAAATATAGCAATATTACATCGCATTATAGCATGAATCGGATGCATCCAATCTTGCGTTATAATCGTCCGCATTTCGGAACAGATTATGCCGCACCGCAAGGCACATCTATCATGTCGGTAGCCGATGGCGTTGTGACAGCAGCAACTTACGACGGTGGTAATGGCAATTATGTGAAAATCAAACACATGAATCCTTACGAATCGCAATATTTACACATGAGTCGTTTTGCAGCGGGTATCAAGCCTGGCACTCGGGTGAAGCAAGGCGATGTGATTGGTTATGTGGGTCAAACAGGTTTGGCAACAGGTCCGCACGTTTGTTTCCGTTTTTGGAAAAATGGTGAACAGGTGGACCATTTGAGACAAAAATTGCCTCAAGTTTCAACGTTTTCAAGTGCTGACGCA
Organism: Saprospiraceae bacterium; assembly: GCA_043744275.1. Taxonomy (GTDB): domain Bacteria; phylum Bacteroidota; class Bacteroidia; order Chitinophagales; family Saprospiraceae; genus JAAFJT01. Next base: position 4,859 of record JAYTUY010000013.1, on the reverse strand, counting down.
GCAAAATTTAAATCTCTTTCTAATACGATGATTGACCGTTTGAGTCAGATTCCTTTCCTTTCAGATATGGAAATGAAGGAACGTAAAAAATTATTCCAAGCCTTGCGCGGGAAACCTTAAATCATGGGTAATTTGTGATGGGTAATTTGTGATGGGTAATAAGTAATGGGTAATAAGTAATGGGTAATGGGTAATTGGTAATGGGATGTAAATAGTTTTTTGTAAAACATATCTTGATAAGCTACAGACCTATAAAGTGTTTTCATAAACCTTTATAGGTCTTTTTTTTAGAAAAACTGTAACCTAATTTCGATAAACTCTATCTTATTGAACATCACCCGATTTTTAATTTTACCCAAAGTAATTGCGTTAACCAAATTTTCAATTTTTAAATCTCAATTTTCAATTAAAAAAACTGCTTTATTTAACTTTAAAAAATTAAAACTATGAAAAGAGATATTTTAATAATTGGTGCTGCTTTTCTCATCTTTTTTGCTTGCAAAGGAATATTCAATAAAGTGAAAGGGATGGGACCTATCGAAACAGAAACGCGCTCTATAAAGGATTTTAAAGGTGTTGAATTGGGGGCATCCGCTGATGTGTATATGACGCAAGCCACTGATTTTAAAGTAACAGTTGAAGCTCAAAAAAATATTGCTGAATTGCTTGAGACAAACGTTGAAGGCGGCATTTTAAAAATTTACTTTAAAAAGAGTGCTGGTAATGTTGACTATGATAAACTCATTATTCACGTCGAAGCACCTCTTTTTGAAAGCGTTTATCTTTTGGGCAGCGGCAACATGATTGCTCAAAATGCTTTTAAAGGTGATAAATTGTCTCTCACCATCACAGGCAGCGGCGATGTGCGTGTGAAAGATGCTACATATAATAGTGTGAAAGCGGAACTGAGTGGCAGTGGCGATTTAGAAGTGGGTGGCACTGCCGAATCAAGTGATTTATCGTTGAGTGGAAGTGGAGATGTCCATGCTCAAAATTTAAAATCTAAGAAAGTTGATGCCTCGATAACAGGCTCTGGTAATATTGATTGCCACGCTGAAACGACGATGGATGCCTCAGTCACAGGCAGCGGTGATATTCACTACTCAGGAGACCCCTCAGTAAAATCACGGATTACAGGCAGTGGTAGTATTGATAAAAAATAGTATCATAACTCATAACTTAAAAAAAATGTCTCAAATAAAAGAATTTAACGAGTATCGCGAAAAAATGAATGAGCGCATTTTAGCGCATGACAACAAAGTCATCAAACGCTTTTGGAGTCTCGACCATCAAACGTATGACGATGGCGCGCTCAATAAAAAGACGAAAGAACTGCTCGGTTTAGTGGCGTCTATGGTCTTGCGTTGCGATGATTGCATCCGCTACCATCTGGGCACGTGCTACGAATTGGGTGTCTCAAAAGATGAACTTTTTGAAGTCTTCGCTATTGCCAATTTAGTGGGCGGCTCTATCTGTATTCCGCATACGCGCAGGGCTGTGGAATATTGGGAAGAATTGGAGTTAAGTGAAAAGTGAATAATGAAAAGTGAAAAATAGGAGATTGTAACTGATTGATTTTCAATTAAATATAAAAAATTCTTCAAAATACTGAGGGGGTATTAGGTTGTTGATAGCAGTCTAAAATCTATTGTCTAAAGGTCTAATGTCTAATAAAAAAAGAATACCAGAAATCGCTGTTTTGATGTTATCAGCAGCGATTTTCTTCTATAAATTCGGTTGGCGGCTCTTGGATGTCACCAATATCGGTTGGATATTTCGCATTGGTTTTGACAACCCGACTGAGTTTATTTCATGGGAATATTACAGGGCGGCGGCGTGGTCGTTTCCCGTAATCGGCACATTTTCAGGCTATGATTATCCGACTGTCACGGGCGTGGGTTTGACAGGCGCGATTCCACTTTTAGCGATTCCATTGAAGATTTTATCGCCGATTTTACCTACTGAATTTCAGCATTTTGGCTGGTGGTTTTTGGCGTGTTATCTCTTACAAGGCTGGTTTGCTTTGAAATTATTGAAGGCATTTAAACCTCAATGCCCGCCTGTGGGATTGGTTTTAGGTGCATTGTTTTTTGTCATAGCACCACCGCTTTTGTTTCGTGCTGCACACATGAACCTCTCGGCGCATTTCCTCATTTTAGCGTCGTTTTATCTATATTTTCAATCTTTTACAAGTAAAGAAAAATTTAAATACAATCTTATTTTAATTATTGCGACAGCCATGATTCATCAATATTTGACGGTCATGTTGCTGGGTTTGGCATTCGCAACTTCTAATGATTTATGGCAACGAAAGAGGCTGCGTTTTATACAACTCATCGGCTTCAATCTCGCTAATCTCTCCGCTGTTTTATTGACTTTTTATCTCATCGGTAATTTCAATATTCCCAACGATGTCACCCAATCCGTTGGCTTTGGCAACTTCTCTGCCAACCTTAATACGTTTTTTAATTCCTTTAATTATACCCGTTTTCAACCTGCTTTAAAAACCTCTTCCGAAGGGCAATATGAAGGAATCGCTTACTTCGGCGTCGGCGTTTTTCTACTATTTACTTCATTGATTATCAATTTTTTATGGAAAAAAATTAATTCTATTTTAAAAAGTGATAAAATACTAAGGGGGGTAAACAAAGATGAATTTGAGGTGGAAAAACCTTTAAATTACCCAATTTGGTCAATAGCGATTTTATTTTTTATTTTCTCTTTGAGCAACGTCATAGGCTTGAATGAAAAGGTGGTGCATCAATATATTATGGGTGGAGGAATGCAAAAATTCGCCTTTTCATTGCGGGCATCGGGTCGTTTTGTTTGGGTTTTGTATTATTTGATTTTAGCTGTTTCAATAAAAGGGTTTTTAAATTTAAAAATACATAATACCTTTAAAATCAGCCTGTTATCACTGTTTTTAATCATCCAAACGATGGACATCAAGCCCATGCTAACTATGCACACGATGGATTATTCGCCCTACAAAGGCAATATCAATCAAGCGGCTTGGAAGCCTGTGATGGCGGAATGTGAGCGCGTCATTATGTACCCGTCGTTCCTTTGGCATTACAAAACATTTGGCGATTTTTATGATTTTGCTCACTTAGCAGCCTTGAATAAAAAGGCGATTAATACAGGTTATTTTGCCCGTTCAGTTTGGAATTTGAAATGGGATTGGGAAAAAAAATTGAATGCGTCGCTTGAAAAAAATGTGTTGGGCGAGGAAAATAAATCCATATTTATTTGCAGAAAAGAAGATGTCGGGCGGTTCAATCCATTGGTAAAAAGCGGTCAATTGAAGGCGTTTATTTATGAGGATTACCCCATATTTGTACCGATTACTTTAGAAAAAACGATTCAATATCTCTCGCAACTGCCTGATTGTCAACCTTTTGCGTTCGATACTGAGGGGGTCGTTGATTTTCTCAAACGCCATTCCGATAAACTCATTTTGACTGCCGCAATGGATGAAGCCTCGTATAAATTATGCTCTGAAGCGAAGAATTATTTTAAAGCAATGGGTTCAGAAAATATAGCTCAGTTAGGGCATTACGGTTCTTATATCGGTATTTATTATAAAAATAAATTGCTGTTTGAAAAAGTGGACAATAAAGGAGCAGTGCAAGAAGTGTTTAAAATTGGTCAAATACTGAGGGGGTATGCGCTGAAAAAAGGTTTAGAATTACACTCCGCTGGAGCAACTTGGGGCAGAACATCGTCCATAAAAATTGATGGAAAAGAATGCAGCCCGAATAAAATAGGCTTGAATTTCGTCGCCTTGAATGAGGCTTTTGAGGTGGTAGAAACGGCTCGTTTTAATACTTTTGATGGGTGTGAGAGGGTTATTTTTAGGTAGTTTTTTTCAATACCATATTTTTAACACAATAGGCACATAGGGCACATAGTTTTTCTATGTGTCCTATGTGCCTATTGTGTTAAAAAATTAATTTAGGTCAATCGGCGCAGCCATTTCCATATCGCGCGACATCATTCCATTGGCACTCACAGGATTTTCGAGCATCCAGTCGCCCAAAGCTATCAGCACTGAAAAGCATTGTGTACGATAAATGGTCTCGCGAAGCTTCGGATTCGACCTTTCGGTCAGCCATTTCGTCCGCGCCTTCACATACGCACTCACCCATGCTTTTTCATCGCCGCCTCTCACGGGTGGACTTTCGGGAAATGTATTCCGAATATCATCCCGAATTTTTCCCGAATGAATATAGCTGTCGTAAATGACGAGCATACTGAGGGGGAGCGTAAATTTATTGTCATTGAAAAATTTCAAAGCAGGTTGATAATAAACTTTATCAAAAAACACGTCTTGTGTTTTGCACATAATATCATCTTCACGTGCAGCTTTTTTCAATAATGCAATCAAATTAGAATCATCTACAAGAGATTTGACGCCTAATTGCGATACATACGGTTGAAAATCGGCTGCAAATTGACCATTATTGGCAACATACGTTTCAATCAGTTCTCGAAGATGGCTCTGCTCAGTGGTTTGGCTTCGTCCATAAGTGATTTGGCGAGTGGGCTTTCCATTGGCGTCGGGTTTGCCATCGTCATAAATGGTGACGTCATCGTATTTCCCATCGGCGCTACCCGTTTCAAAAATATTGATGACACTCATAATGCGGTTTTTGTTTTCGGCTGAAATCATTTCATATTGATTTTTTAGATGAAAAATTTTGATTGAGGTTGTTTTAAAAAAAACAAAAATCATTCGCTTTGCTTCCTTTAAAATTCAATCAAATTTAAGGTTTATTTTTAGTATTTAAAATATTTTTCATAAAAAAAATAGACCCCTCAGTATTTAAAAGTTGTGGAGCCTGCAGATTTACGAAATC
>JAYTUY010000012.1:0-109485 GCA_043744275.1 Saprospiraceae bacterium | reverse complement strand
AGCCATGCCCCGTACTTTCCTTAGCACAATCTTGATTTAAAATCAGAATACGCCCATGATGACTGGCTGCGCCTAAGGTAAAATCCATCGCTGTTTTATCATTCGCCGTTGTAATGGAGCAACACAATGAGCCTTTACCCATTTTCGCTAATTCAATCGCATCATCCAAATTTTTATAAGGCATAAGGGTACTGACGGGTCCAAATGCTTCCACTTCATGCGTATCAGTGAAGCGGAAAGGGTCGGTATTGAGCATTAAAATAGGCGGTAGAAATGCGCCTTTTTGAGCATCCGCACCAAGTACTTTAAAATCAGTCAAGTTGCCATATATGATAGGTGTATTTTTAGAAAGAGCTTCCACTTTGCCGATTACATCTTTCACTTGCGCGCGCCCAGCCATTGCGCCCATGCGTACCCCCTCAGTATGTGGGTTGCCAATCGTGATTTGAGACAATTCTTTTCCTAAAGCGATTTGAACATCTTCCAATAAGGCTTCGGGAACGATGATACGACGAATGGCGGTACATTTTTGACCACATTTCACGGTCATTTCCTTACGCACTTCCTTGATAAATAGGCTAAATTCAGGCGTGCCCGGTACAGCATCTTCTCCCAAAATAGTGCAGTTCAATGAATCGGCTTCCATATTAAATGGCACGGCTTCATTGATAATATTGGCGTTTGATTTTAACATTCTGCCCGTACTCGCAGAACCCGTGAAAGTGACCACATCTTGCCCCGTCACATGATCTAATAAACCTTCGGCAGAGCCGCATATCAACTGCAATGCGCCTTCGGGCAATATGCCCGATGCTATTATTTCCTTTGCAACGGCTTCCGTCAAATAGGATGTGACCGTCGCAGGTTTGACAATAGCCGCCACTCCTGCCAACCAATTGACCGCTACTTTTTCTAACATTCCCCAAATTGGAAAATTATACGCATTGATATGCACAGCAACGCCTTGTTTGGGTACTAATATATGGTGTCCGATAAAAGTGCCGCCTTTGGAAAGCGCAACTGCTTCCCCATCAGGACAATACGGGAGATTAGGAAATTGACGGCGCAATGAGGCATTGGCGAATAAATTGCCAATACCGCCTTCAATATCAATCCAACTATCCGCACGGGTCGCCCCTGAGCGATAGCTGAGTTCGTAAAATATTTCTTTTTTTGATGTTAAATGGATAGCCAAAGCACGTAGCATGAGTCCTCGTTCATGGAAAGTCATTTTTCGTAGCTTTTGACCGCCTGTTTTCCTGCCATATTCCAACATCGCTTCAAAATCCAAGCCTTTGCTGCTGGCAGTGGCTATTTCTGCACCGTCGATGGCGTCGTAGAGCATAGTGCCTGTTCCGTCGCCTTTTGACCAATTGCCTAAACTGTAATTTTCTAAGAATGCCATTTTGTTTTATTTTTTGACCACGAATTTTTATCGAATTTTCGAATTACACTAATTTATGTAGGTGTTCATAAAATTAATTTTCAGCGTTTTAATCCTTCGAGGTTTAAAAAACCTCGCAGGATTGTAGCGATTATTTATGATTGCCTACTTATCTGTTGACTTTAATATCACCTTAAACATTTGAAATAATCGAAAGGCTCTAAGCAATCTTGACATTTATATAAAGCTTTGCAAGCTGTTGAACCGAATTGACTGACCATGATGGTGTTTTTTGAATGGCATTGAGGGCATTTTACTGAGGGGTCTTTACCAAATAGTACACCGACACTTGCCGTCGGTTCTACGGGTGGTGCAATGCCATAGGCTTCTAATTTTCGCTTGCCGTTTTCAGAGAGCCAATCAGTTGTCCAAGCAGGGCTGAGGATGGTTTTTATTTCAATATTGTTGAAATTTGCTTGAAATAATGCCGTTTTTATATCTTTTTCAATGGTATTCATAGCAGGGCAGCCAGAATAAGTAGGGGTAATGGTAATAATTATTTTACCATCCACCTCTTCAACCTTTCGGATAATGCCCAAATCAAGCACCGATAAAACAGGTACTTCTGGGTCACAAACCTCTTCCAATATTTGCCAAATTTTTTCCATTAAATCATATTTATTTGCTCCAAATTTTCAACTCTCAACTCAAAACTCTCAACTATTTCACCATTCACAATTCGGATAAGTGCGTTGCAAATGCTGCATTTCAGCCAGTATAAAACCTAAATATTCGGTGTGAATACCTTCTTTACCACCTTTTTGCATCCATGTTTTAGTAGGAAGAGTTAATGTTGCTTCTTTCAAAACGGCAGTAATCGTTTTCTCATAAATCGGTTGAATAGCCGTTAAATCGGGGGCAATATTAAAGTCTAATAATAATTTATCCGTCGCATTGGGTGTAGTCAATTCGCCAGTAAATGCCCACAAATCGTTTAGAGATTGTTGCACCCGTTTATGACTTTCCTCAGTGCCATCGCCGAGGCGAATGACCCATTCAGACGACCATTTGAGGTGATAACGGGCTTCTTTCAAGGATTTTTGAGCAATAGCCGCCAATTTTTCATCTTGACAACGTTGCAAAATTTCTAAAAAAGGGACATGAAAAGCATCGAATAAAAACTGCCGCATAATGGTTTTACCAAAATCCCCATTGGGTAATTCGACCAATAATAGGTTGCGATACGCTCGTTCATCGCGCAAATAAGCCAAATCATCTTCCGTCCGATTATTGCCTTCTAATTCAGCAGCGTATTGATAATAATTGCGGGCTTGACCTATCAAATCAAGGGCAATATTGGAGAGCGCAATATCTTGCTCAAGGGCGGGCCCATGTCCGCACCATTCCGAAATCCGATGCCCTAATATGAGGCTTGTATCGGCTAATCGTAGGGTATAATCAGTTAAAGCAGTTTGGATAATCATATTTTTAATTGAAAATTGAGAGTTGAAAATTGAAAATCATACACCCCCTCAGTATATTTCGGATATGGGATTTGGGATTTCGGGCGTTTCCGAAATCCCAAATCCCATATCCGACATCGCATCACATGTGGGTGATTGAATCAGGCACATTATAAAACGTGGGATGCCGATAGACTTTATCTTGAGCGGGGTCGAACATCTCTTCGCTTTCATCAGGATTAGAGGCGAATATATTTTTAGACTCTACCACCCAAATACTCACGCCTTCCATGCGACGTGTATAGACGTCGCGCGCATTTTCCATTGCCATTTTAGCATCCACAGCGTGCAAGCTGCCGACGTGTTTATGGTCTAAACCTTGTCGGCTTCTGATAAATACTTCCCAAAGGGGCGTTTCATTTTCCATGTTTTTTAATTTTTATTGCAAGTAGTATAATTGATTTATTCGCCACAACTTGCAGCAAGTTTCAAAACTTGCTGCAAGTTATAAGATACTCATATTCAATTAGTTATGAAATAAAAGTCGAGTTTTTTAAATTATAAACCAACTACTTTTAGTTTATGACTTGATTGATAAAATGATAATTAATATTTTCAAAATTCATCATTTATCATTCATAACTCATCATTGCTTCTCGTTTTTTAGCGTGCGCTTTAGCCGCTTCTATTACCCATTTTCCTTCTTCATGAGCTTGGCGGCGAGCGTTGAGTCGAAGGCTGTTGCAAGGTCCATTACCTTTCACGACGCTCCAAAACTCGTCCCAATCAATCGCTCCAAAATCATAATGCTGCGTTTCTTCATTCCATTTCAAATCGGGGTCGGGAATCGTCAAACCTAAATAATCCGCCTGCGGAACAGTGACATCAATGAATTTTTGACGCAATTCATCATTCGTAAACCGCTTGATTTTCCATTTCATGGATTGCAATGTATTCGGCGAGTCATCGTCAGTGGGTCCCAACATCATGAGGGTGGGCCACCACCAGCGATTGAGGGCATCTTGCGCCATTTGTTTTTGGGCTTCCGAACCTTTGCACAGCGTCATCATGATTTCGTAGCCTTGTCGTTGATGAAAACTTTCTTCCTTACACACGCGCACCATCGCGCGGGCATAAGGACCGTAAGATGTTCGGCAGAGTGGCACTTGATTCATAATCGCCGCCCCATCCACGAGCCAACCGATAGCACCCATATCTGCCCAAGTCAAAGTGGGATAATTGAAAATGCTGGAATATTTGGCTTTGCCCGACAACAAATCATCGATGGTTTGTTGCCGTGTTGTGCCTAAAGTTTCGGCGGCACTGTATAAATACAAGCCATGTCCTGCCTCGTCTTGCACTTTTGCCAGCAGCGTGGCTTTGCGCCGAAGCGATGGCGCGCGGGTAATCCAATTGCCTTCGGGCAGCATCCCCACTATTTCAGAATGGGCATGTTGAGAAATTTGGCGAATGAGCGTTTGTCGATAATTATCGGGCATCCAATCACGCGGCTCTATTTTCTCTTCGTTCGCCAATTTTTCATTAAACTTTTGCTCTAATTCCATGATTTTATATTTCAAATTTCAGTTATTCCAATGATTCCAGATTCCAATAATTCCAATGATTCCAATGATTCCAATGATTCCAGATTCCAATAATTCCAGATTTCAGATTTGGAATAACTGGAATATGGAATCATTGGAATATGGAATTATTGGAATCATTATTTCAAATCAAAATCCACGACAACCTTCGATGTACGTGGATGCGCCTGACAAGTGAGGATAAAACCCGCTTCGATTTCCTCAGCTTCCAAGCCATAATGCACCGTCATTTCTACTTGCCCTTCAACCAATTTGGCTTTGCACGTACAGCACACACCGCCTTTGCAAGCGTAGGGCAAATCAGCTCCATTTTTTAAGGCTTCCTCTAAAATACTCTCGCCATGATACGCCAAAGGCATCGTGATAGCCGAGCCATCTAAACGAACGGTGACTTGACACTGCTCATCTATTTCATCTGCTTTTTTAGTATTAATCGTTGATTTTAAAGGTTTTATAGCTGCAAATAATTCAAAATGTATTTTCCGATGATCAACACCTGCGGCTGCTAAAGTTTCTCTCACTTCATGCGTCATGTCTTCAGGTCCGCAGATAAAAAAGTCATCTGCTGAAGTGCTGTCTATCAAATGTTTTAAAAAATAATCCAATTTTTCAGCATCAATCCGACCCCTCAGTATGGGGGCATCTGTCACCTCTTGGCTCAAGATATGATAGACGGAAAGGCGATTCATGAATTTATTTTTTAAGGCTTCAATGGCTTCTTTAAAAATAATAGAGTTGCGCCTTTTATTGCCATAAATCAAGGTAAAATGGCTATTGGGTTCTGAATTTAGAACGGTTTTGAGGATGGATAAAACGGGTGTAATGCCGCTGCCGGCTGCAATGCCTACATATTTTTTAGCATTTTGAGCGTCTATATTCACTATAAATCGTCCTGCGGGAAGCATGGTTTCAAGCAAATCGCCTTCTTTCAATGACTCATGCACGTAGTTTGAAAATTTTCCTAAATGGGCTTTTTTAACGGCTACTCGCAATTCATTTTCCAAAGGGCTGCTACAAATCGAGTAGGAACGCCGCACTTCTTCATCGCCCAAATGCGTTCTAAAAGTGAGGAATTGCCCTGCTTTGTATTGAAAATCATCCTTCATTTCAATCGGCACATCCAAACTGATAGAAACGCAATCTGCCGTTTCAAGGCGTATATTTTTTATTTTAAGTTTATGAAACATCTTTTTTTAAGCCATTCATGAGTAAACGAATAATGTTTTCTTCTAAAATTTCAGGCGAAATATCCCTATCGTTTTTATACCATAATTCCACCCAACGCACCGCCGAAAGAATCGTGAACAAAGCCACTGAAATATTGATGGGCTGCAATTCGCCTGCCTGTATGCCTGCTTCAATAATCTTTGCAAATCGTTGTTCATAATCCCTTCGAGCCTCTTTAAAAGCCGTCAAAGCGTCTTCTGATAAATGTTTCCACTCATTATTGGCTACAGAAATAGCGTCAATATCGGTGATAATAATGCGAACATGCAGCCTGATGAGTTCTTTAATTTTTTCAACAGGCGACTTAATTTGATTTTCAATGGTATTCAATTGTGAAATATATTCATTAGAAATTTTGAAACAAATTGCCTGTAAAATTTCATCTTTCGACTTAATATGGTTGTACATACTCGCCGCTTCCATGCCAACTTGCTCAGCAATATCGCGCATGGTAGTAGCCGTAAAACCTTTTATTTTGAAAAGTTTAGCAGCTATTTCTATGATTTCTGCTCTTCTATTTTGAGTAATATTTTTTACCATATTTTATTTTTAAAAAAATCAGCACCCCCTCAGTAAATTTCGGATTTGTGATGTCGGATTTCGGAGGTGCTCGAAATCCGACATCATAAATCCGAAATCGAAACCCCTCAGTAATTAATTGATTTTCAATGGTTTACATAATAAATAAAGTTTTAAAAGAGTCCAGAGGACTCACACGTTTGTAGAAACATACGACTAAATGCCATTTCTCCTGAGTCCAGCGGACTCATACGTTTGTAAGAAATCCTACAAACGTGTGAGTCCGCTGGACTCATGCTAAACTCAAGAACAATTGTAGTTGACACAATTTAAAAAGTTCAAGTAAAAATACCCCCTCAGTATTTATCTCAAAAACTATGTACGCAAATCAGTGATACGGTTCAACTTCCCGCCCTCGCTCCTCGGAATTTCACCCAGCCCCATTATTTTCACTTTCATGGAAATACCGATATTATCTTTTATTTTTTTTGAAAAATGCCCTTGTATTTCTTTCAAATTATCTTCTGAAATGCCTTGATGCGTTTCAGCAATTTCAACCTTTACTTCTACATCATCCATCGCTCCGCTGCGCGTGACGATGAGTTGATAATTGGCACTGAGCGTTGGAATATCCTTGAGCACGTGCTCTACCTGAGTGTGAAAAAGGTTGACACCTCTTATAATGAGCATATCGTCCGCCCTGCCTTGTATCGCTCCCATTTTGATATGGGTTCTTTTGGCAGATTTATCGTAGTAAATATGGGTAATATCGTTTGTCCAATAGCGTAAAATAGGCATCGCCTGCTTGGTAAGCGTTGTGAAAACCAAGACGCCCGATGCACCTTCGGGCAAAGGTTCGCCCGTATTTTTATCCACAATTTCTGGAAAAAAATGGTCTTCCCAAACATAGTTACCCGTTCCTTTTTCTTCAAAATCTTCTTGAGAAACGCCCGGTCCGATGATTTCACTGAGACCATATATATTGGTAGCTGAAACGCCCAAGCCTGTTTCGACGCATTGCCGCATGGTTTCTGTCCACGGTTCTGCGCCCAAAACGGCATATTTTAGGTGGATTTTGTCCTTAGAAATGTTTCGTTTTGCCAATTCTTCTGCAAGGGTTTGAGCGTATGAAGGCGTGCAACAAATCATCTCAGATTTGAAATCTTGCATAATGAGCAACTGGCGATCTGTCAATCCACCTGAAACGGGGATGACTGTCATGCCCAATCGCTCCGCACCATAATGAAGCCCCAAACCGCCCGTAAATAAGCCATATCCGTAGGCATTTTGCAGCACCATACCCGGTTTGCCACCTGCCGCCGCCAAAGACCGCGCAACGACTTCTGAAAAAATATCAATATCCTGCTTGTTGTAACCGACCACAGTTGGTTTGCCCGTCGTACCACTCGATGCATGTAGGCGAATGACCTGCTCGCGAGGGATAGCGAAAAGCCCGAACGGGTAATTATCTCTTAAATCGTGTTTGTGGGTAAAAGGAATTTTATGTAAATCGCCAACACCTTTAATATCAGAAGGGTGAATGCCTTTTCCATCCAACTTTTGACGATAGAAAGGCACATGCTGATATACATTGGCAACTTGCTGCCGCAGTCTTTTATTTTGCAAAGCCCTCAGTTTGTTGAAGGGCAAAGTTTCAATAGCTGGATTGTACATCATTTATTGAAATAAAAGTGACGATGTTTGGCGTAATATTTTGACAAAGTTACATGTTTAATTTGAAACTAACAAGTGTTAGTTAGTTTTAAATTAAAAGAGTGAACTTCGTTGCACCAGAGGTGCATAATATTGGTAGCAAATAATTAAAGCACCCCCTCAGTATCAGCCGCATCATAGCGCAATTTTGGTCTCACTATTTCACCACACTGTGGTTATTACCCATTTTATTTCAATTTTTTCTACCGACATTTTGCACCTCCAGTGCATTTTTCATCGATATTTCGACTAATGCACTAAATTAATCTACTAAAAACAGTACTATGTGTTGCATAATACTAAGCAATAGCCATATCTTTGCATCATGAATACTGAAAATACAAAACAGCAAATGAGAAAAGGCGCATTAGAATTATGCGTCCTCTCAATCATAGCCAATCACGACGAAGTCTATCCAGCTGACATCAAAAAAGGATTGGAGCAGGCGGGCATGGAAGTCGTGGAAGGCACATTGTACCCAATGCTCACGCGGATGAAAAATTCGGGTCATCTGGCTTACACTTGGCATGAATCCGAATTTGGACCGCCCCGTAAGTACTACAAAATGACTGACATCGGCAGAGAATTTTTGAACGAACTGAGGGGGGCGTGGAATGAATTCACAGACGCCGTTGACAAGGTCGTTAATCCATAATTTTTCAATCACCTATTTACCTATAAAAAATGAACAAGGTTTTTAATATAAATCTCGGTGGTGTGCCGCTTACAATTGATGAAGATGCTTACCGCTACTTGGAAAACTACCTCCAAACACTTCATAATCATTTCCGAAACTCGGAAGGTTATGAAGAAATTATGAGCGATATTGAAGCTCGAATTGGCGAACTTTTAAAGGAAAACATGGGCAAACGCGCTATTGCCATGATTCAGGATGTCAAAAATGCTGTGAGCGTGATGGGTACGCCTGAGGATTTTGGTGCCGCCGCTATCTCAGATGATGAGCCTCAAAAACAGGCAAATACTGAGGGGGGTATCCCAGGCATCAAAACGGGTAAACGCCTTTTCCGCGATACTGAAAATAAAGTAGTGAGTGGGGTTTGCTCAGGTGTAGCTGCATATTTCGGTATTCAAGATGCTATTTGGGTGCGTATTGCCTTTCTCGCCATCGTATTTTTCTTTGGTACTGGTGTTTTGCTCTACATTATTTTATCCATCATCGTTCCGCCTGCCAAAAATACAGCCGACCGCCTCGCCATGCGAGGCGAGTCTATTGATGTCAATTCTATTGCAAAATCAGTCGGCAAAGGCGTTGAAGATATTTCATTAAAAGTGAATGAATTCAGCAATCCTGAAAATCAAGAGCGTTTTAAAAGCCAAATTCATCAAGCAAGCGGTAAAATCGGCGATGTTATCGGGCTGATACTGAGGGGTATGGGTGGCATTTGGAAAATTGTTATCGGAGCGCTTGTTGTGAGCATGATCGTTGCAATGCTTATCTCTTGGGTGAGCGGAGCGATTGGTTTAGCAATGGGCTATCCATTTTTTGGATACATTACTGACTCGCATTTTGCACCGCCTATCGCTATTTTTTCAACATTTTGTTTGGTTTCTATTCCTGTTATTTTGATGGTCTTGTTCTTGAGACGATTATTTTTTAGACGCCCTGCAGGCGGTGCGGTGGTGGGCAGTCTTTGGGCAATTTGGGGTATTAGTTTTTGCGTTTTAGGTATTATTGCAGGTAAAACCGCCAAGCAATTTAATCAAAAAGCAGAAATTACTCAAGCAGTGGATTTAGCCAATCCAAGTGTTGAAACTCTCACTATTACGACTCTTAATAATCCTTACGGAGAAATTAATACTCAATTTGGGAGCGTTCATATTTCGGAAGATTATCTTATAAGTGAAGATGTGAATTTGAGAATTGTGAAAAGCGAAACCGATAAATTTGAACTGGTTAAAAATATCAACTCACGCGGTAGAAATCAAGATGAAGCACGCAGATACATGAGCAATGTAGATTATAAAATGGAAAACGTCGGTAGTGAATTGCGTTTGGCTCATGAATTTCAAATTCCTAAAGGCACGAAATGGCGCAACCAAAATGTTAATTTGACCCTCAAAGTGCCAGTTGGTAAAAAGATTAAAATTAAAAAAGATGATATCGGACGCCGCGTCAATATTGATTTTCATGAAATAGTTGATTGGGATGGTAATGAACTTTGTTGGGAATCAGATATTGCTACTTGGGAAATGACCGCACAAGGCTTGAAATGTATGTTAAAATAATGCAGACAAGTAAAACTAATTCATTCGTGCCTTGCTTTTACAGTGCCAATCATGGCTAAAGCCACTAAATGTTCAGGGTCAAAATTGGTGGTAACAGTGATGATTTTATAGAATTGACCTTCGGTTTTGGCATCGAAGGTCGCTTTTATATGTACTGTTTTACCAGCTTCAATTGGTTCTTTTGGAAATTCAGTGACCGTACAATGGCAACCTGTTCTTACATCTTGAATAATTAGTGGTTGATTGCTGTTATTGGTCACGGTGAAATCAGCAGTAATTGGTTGATTAAAAGGCACATCGCCTACAGAAACTCGCCATTGCCACTCAACTTTCCCTTTGTTGAGCGTCGGGTCATCGTTGATAATTTCTTGAGCGGATGATTGAATTGAATAGAGAGAGAGTAGTGTTGAAAAAGAAAATGCTTGATTGAGAGTCATTAAATTCTGTTTTTTGTTGAAGTTTGATGAGTAATTGAAAGAGTTTTGAACATTGAAAATTTCGTGCCGAAAGGTATTAATTTTCCCCAAGGGATTCCTTCGGAAGGAAAACATGCTCCTAAAAACAATCTTCTTTGTACAAGCGTTTAATTTGAATGAAAAAAAATTAATTTTGCCCCATATTTTAATACCTATTTTTTCAAACCTCTATTCAAATAATTACTATTGGCAATCAATTTTTTTTTCCACTTTGGACGATACCTCTCCATGTTGCGCACTGCGATAGCGCGTCCTGAAAAATTTCGCATGTATTGGAACGAAACGATGCGCCAAATGAATGATATTGGCATCGGTTCGGTGGTCATTATTGCGCTGATTTCGATTTTTATTGGTGCAGTTTCAGCCGTGCAATTTGCTTATCAACTCAATGGGCAATTGGTGCCACGCTATTATATCGGCTATATCGTTCGCGATTTATGCATTATTGAGCTATCGCCGACGGTCTCCTGCCTTGTTTTAGCAGGTAAAGTAGGCTCCAATATGGCTGCTGAAATAGGTGGAATGCGTCAAAAAGAGCATATTGACGCAATGGAAGTAATGGGTATCAACACGGCAGCTTTCCTGATTACACCTAAAATTATTGCAGCTCTCTTTGTCATTCCTTTATTGGTTGCTTTATCGGCTATCATCGGCGTTTCAGGCGGTTATTTGGCAACTGTACCGACTGAGCTTTTAGCACATTCCGATTATGTAAGGGGTTTGCGCTCATTTTTTATACCTTATAATGTCTTCATGATGTTCGTAAAAGCCATCGTTTATGCCTTTTTATTAACGTCTATTTCCTGTTATCAAGGTTATTTTGTAAAAGGTGGCAGCATCGAGTTGGGTCAAGCCAGCACCAATGCCGTTGTATATGGTGACATCGCCATTCTTTTAGCAGACTACATTATTACACTTGTTTTAACTCGATAAAAATTCCTAATCCCTAATTTTTAATTCCTAATTGATAAATTCCCTCACCCCCTCAGTATAAAAATGATTAGAACGGAAAATATAAGAAAAACCTTCGGAGAAAATGAGGTATTAAAAGGTATCAGCACCATTTTTGAGTCGGGCAAAACGAATCTCATTATTGGGCGTAGTGGTGCAGGGAAAACTGTTTTACTCAAAACCCTCATTGGATTGGTGCAGCCATCGAGTGGTAGTATTTGGTACGATGATGTCAATTTCACTGAATTAGATAAAAAGCAAGTCAGGATAGTGCGGATGCAAGTCGGTATGCTTTTTCAAGGTTCAGCACTGTTTGATTCGATGTCGATAGAGCAAAATGTGCGTTTTCCTTTGGATATGTTCACGAATATGACGCGTAAAGAAAAAGATGATCAAGTCAATTATTGCCTCGAAAGGGTGAGTTTGGCAGGCGTGAATAAAAAGTATCCCTCCGAAGCATCGGGTGGTATGCAAAAACGGGTAGGTATTGCGCGAGCCATTGTTCTTAATCCGAAGTATTTATTTTGCGATGAACCCAACTCAGGACTTGACCCTAAAACCTCTATCGTGATTGATGAATTAATAAAAAGTATCACCATTGAAAAAAATATAACGACTGTTATCAACACTCACGATATGAATTCGGTGATGGAAATTGGTGAAAAAATAGTCTTTATCCACAATGGCATGTTGGAATGGGAGGGTACAAAATCGCAAGTTTTAGCAAGTGACAATCAGGAATTACAATCTTTTATTTTCGCCTCACCATTTTTACAACGCCTACGAGATAGTGCATTGGGCAAAACAACTTTATGAGTTGAGAGTTGAGAGTTGAGAGTTTTGAGTTGAGAGTTGAGAGTTATTGATTATCAATTATTTATAACTCTCAACTTTCAACTCTCAACTCATAACTATTCTTTTATATATTCTGCCAACTCTAATGCTGGTTCTTCTTTCATTTTACTTTTTAAAAATTTACAGGTCAAAACGGTAATATCGTCTGGAAACTCTTCATCGCCTTTGAATTTCTCTACTTTACTCATCAGTTTGTCATTAAAATCTTGAGGTGAAAGTTCTGAATTGCTCATAGCAAACTCGCCCAATATTTTTTCATTGAAATAACTGCCTTCAGGGTCGCGGATGTCCGTGATGCCGTCAGTAAAAACGCACAGCAGAGTATCTTCTTCAATATAAAATTCGCCCACTTCTAAAGACGGTAATTTTTTGAAATGCCCTAAAATAGTACAGCCTTTACTCAAAAATTGCACTTTATCGCCTGTTACCATTACAGGCGGAATATGTCCAGCATTAACATATCGCAATCGGCAGGTTTTTATATCCAAATCACAAACAAAAAGGGTCAAATATCTTTCACTTTTCGTAATCCGCACCACCGCTCTATTGACCTGCTCAATAAAATCTTCTGGTGAGTTAGTCCGTCGAATAATAGCGTGCAAATTCGCTTGAAAATTCGCCATCAACAAAGCCGCAGCCAAGCCTTTGCCAGCAATATCCGCTACTACGAGCAAATAACGGTCTTCTCGGTATTTAAAAAAATCATAATAATCGCCGCCAACACCGAAATGTGGTTGATACACGGCAGCCACTTCAAAACAATTTTCTTTAGGCAATGAAATCGGCACCAGCGAGCGTTGCATTTCGGAAGCAAGGCTCATTTCGTGGTTAAAACGAGCTTGTTCTATTTGGTGTTTGAAAAGCCGCTTATTCTCGATAGCGACTGAAACGATATTGGTAATGGTCGTGACCAATTGAATTTTGCTAAAATCTCCACCCTCATAATCACCTATAAAAGCGTAAGCAATAGCTTCATCCTTATGATAAACAGGAATTACCATTTCAAAGAGTTTTGCAAAAGGATGTTTTATGCCATTTAGTTTTTTAATGGCATTTCCAAAAGAAGGGAACAAGGGTTCAATATTGTGTTGTAATATCTTGTCGTCAAGCCCAATCGACGTGGCACACTCCCAGCCCTGGTCTTTTTGTACAAAAAGAGCCATTTTACGCACGCCCAACTCCCAATTTAGAAAAGATTTGTACATTTCAAACAAACCTTCTGCTTTAACATTGTTGTTGATGGCTTGCGTAATATCCAGCAAACGGTTTACCTGCAACTGTTTGAGGAATAACTGACGTTGAAGATCTTCGTTAGACACAGTGTGCTAAATTAATGGTTAAAATTAATGTTGAATTTAAAAGTTATTTTAATTTTAATGTATAAAACTTATACTTTCAATATTTTATGAAAAAAAATGTGCTTTTTAATGGCTTATACTGAGGGGTATCAATCCCGACTTTTTACATCCAAAGCATCTCTAAAACCATTGCCGACTAAGTTAAAAGCCAATACCATCAACATAATGGTTATCGCTGGCACGAGCGCAAGAAATGGTTTTCCACCAATTGCATATCCATAATTTTCATTCAACATAGTCCCCCAGCTCGGTGTCGGCGGTTGAATGCCAAATCCTAAATAGCTCAAACCCGATTCAATCAAAATCGCCGTTGCGAAATTGGATGCTGCTACCACCATCACTGGTCCTAAAATATTGGGCAAAATATGCCGCATCAAAATCCTTCCTGTGCTAAATCCCATACTCTGAGCCGCTTCTACAAACGAAATTTCTTTCAAAGCTAAGACTTGACCGCGAACTAATCTCGCTACATCTACCCACATCGTCAGCCCCACTGCGAGGAAAATAATACCGATGCTTTTTCCAAATGCCAAAACGATGGCGAAAACTAATAAAATCGTCGGAATTGACCAAATAGTATTGATGAGAAGCATGATAAAATTGTCTAATCTACCACCGAAATATCCAGCTAATGCCCCTAATAAAATACCTATTGTCAAAGAAATAATCACAGCTATTAATCCAACTATCAGTGAAATCCTAACGCCAATAATGAGTCGGCTCAAATTATCGCGCCCATAATTGTCTGTACCAAGATAAAATCGACGCGTAACTATTTGATTTTCAACAAGTTGTAAAGTTTTATTTTTTTCCAATTTTTCACTACCGATGATATAAAAACCCTGCTCAACTTGCACTTTATTCGTCTCTTCATAAGGAATATTATATGCCATATCGGCTAAATGAATCACTTCCGAACGCCCCCTCAGTATTTCGCCCGTTTGAGGGTTCTCTCCCCTATATTTTTCATAAAAAATAGAATCACCAATTATTTTATAATTATTAATGGGCATTAATTCAAATTCATTTTCACTGCCCCAAAGCATCACACTTAAAAAATTGCTTTTTTCAATCTCCCTATTTTTCCTGATTTTTAATATTTTTACTTGAAAATTAGGGTCTTTCAAGGCAATAATGGGCAATTGATCATTCGCATTAGGCGTGGAATCAGGTGAAAGAACATAGCCAAAAATGGCGACCACTATCGAAAAAGCAATCAAACCTAAACCAAACAAAGCGGGTTTATTTTTCTTTAAGCGGCGCAATGCTTTTTGATTGGGTGAAAGATTTTCAGACACAAGTTTCAAGTTTTTAAAACGGATTGAAATCCGTGTAACGGCTAAAACAATTAATCTTTGATTGTAAAATTATAAAAAAGGCTTGATTCGAGGTACTTGAACTTATTTTTTTTACAATTCAATTGAAATTTATTTAAAAGCTGTTAATTTGCATGGTTATCTATTGCAATTTAAAAATCGGCAAAATAAAATATATGCATTACATCAATTTTAGAGGTACAAAGTTAGCTTTCAGAGTACATGGCAAAGGGCAACCGCTCATGCTCCTACACGGCTTATGCGAGGACAGCACTATTTGGGATGATTTTATCAAAGGCATCGTCGGCGAATTTCAAATCATACGCCCCGATTTGAGCGGCTTCGGTGAGTCCGAAATCCTGCCTGAACATTCTGTTGACCTCATGGCTGAAAGCGTGAAAGCAATACTCGACGAATTGGGCATAACAAAATGCGTCATGATTGGTCACTCATTGGGCGGGTATGTCACTATGGCGTTCGCTAAAAGATACCCCTCAGTATTGACGGGTTTGGGGCTATTCCACTCGCACCCTTTCGAGGATTCGCCTGAGAAAAAAGAAGACCGCCGCAAGTCAATTCAGTTTGTCAAAACCAATGGTCATATTCTCTATGTGAAGCAATTAATCCCTAAATTATTTGCCGAACTCTTCGCTACCAGCAATGAATTTCTCATCAATAGCCTTATTTTCAAGGCATCAAAATACGACCCTGAAACCATCATTGGCGCACAAGAAGCAATGGTCAATCGCCCTGATAATGGCGAAATACTGAGGGGTATCGGCTGCCCAGTTCTGCTCATTATCGGCAAGCAAGACAAAACGATTTCGTATGATTTGAGCTTGAAAATGATGCCTTTGCCAGCCATTTCTGATATTCATATATTGCCTAAAGTCGCTCACATGGGTTTATTTACGGCAAAAGATAAGACTGTAAAAATAGTGCGTAATTTTATGGAGTTATGTACAACATTGAATTAAATGATTGATATTCAATCAGTTATGATGATCATTGCTTTATTCGCGATTGCCGTTGTGCCGAGTTTAGGCATCAGCTATTGGATTTATCATCAAGATAAATACGAAAAAGAACCCTATTTAATCCTGTTGGCTTGTTTCGTTTGGGGTTTTATCAGCACCATTCCAGCGGTACTTGGGCAACTCTATTTTAGAGACACCGAAGACCCTCATAGTTTACTGACCACGTTTCTATTTTCCTTCTTTGTCATCGCCTTGACAGAAGAATTATCTAAGTTTTTATTCCTCCGTTTTTATGCCTATCCAAAAGACGCATTCAATGAGCCGATGGATGGCATTGTTTACGCCGTGATGGTGGGCATGGGCTTCGCTACGCTTGAAAATCTGCTCTACACTTTTGGAGAAAATGGCGGCATCACCACCGCTATTGGTCGCGCGTTTACTGCCGTGCCTGCGCATGGTGCGTTTGCCGTCATGATGGGCGCGTATGTGGGCTTGGCGAAATTTTTTCCTGAAAAAAGAGATCAATATATGCTCACGAGCATCGCCTTACCAGTATTTTTTCACGGTTTATATGATTTTTTCCTTCTACAAAAATCGTATGAAGGCATGGCAATTTTATCTATCCTTTCCTTATCTTTTGCTATCACTTTATCAAGAAAGTTGATTCGAATTAATCAAGAAAACTCTCCATTCAAAGACAATCAAAATATAGTTGACGATGAAAGCAATATAGCACAAAGCATTGGAAATGAAGATATTAAAAATGATGATTTAAATTAATAAACCAATGCTTCGAACTCGAATAGCCCCTACACCAAGCGGATTTTTACATGCTGGAAATGGTATTTCATTTATCCTAACTTATGCCATTGCCCGCGCTTTCGAGGGTCAAATAATGTTGCGAATAGACGATCTCGATGCTGAAAGAATGCGCCCTGAATATGTGGATGATATTTTCAAAACCCTTGATTGGCTCGGCTTAAATTATGATGAGGGACCTACTTCTCCCGACGATTTTTACCAACATTTTTCTCAACACAAAAGGCTGGATAGTTATAATGATGTCATTAAAAAACTTCAAACAGTGGGTTTGCTTTATGAATGTCATTGCTCTCGCAAACAGATAACCCTTGCCTCTACAAATGGTTTATACCCTAAAATTTGTCGAAATAATGAATTGACAGCGCATGATGTTCATAAAAAAGATACGGCCTGGCGCATTCAAGTGCCCGATTCGACCATTATTTCATTCAATGAATGGCAAAAAGAAAAAATTTCTATTCAATTGGATACTGCCATTGGCGATTTTATCATTCAACAAAAAAATGGTTTGCCAGCTTATCAAATCGCTTCATTGGCGGATGATGAATTGTTCAAAATAAATTTTATCGTGCGAGGCAGCGACCTTTTAAATTCAACAGCAGCACAGGTTTTTTTAGCTGAACAAATTGAAGAGTTACAATTTCCGAAAAATACATTTTATCATCATCCTCTTTTGAAAAATACTGAGGGGGTCAAATTTTCAAAATCGGAAGGCGCAATCGCTCTCAAAGAATGGCGCAAAACACATCAATCACCTCTCGAACTTTATAGAAAAGCAGCGGAATGGCTTGATTTTCCTATTCAAACAATTGAAACTATTGAAAAATTAAGTGACTTAGTTTTACTAATTAAAACCACCCTTAAATCTCCTTTTTGAAACCGCTTTATGGTTTTCTGCTTGCAATTCCTACATTTTTCAAGCATCATTGGCTTGATTTTAGCATTAATTTTCTTCTAAAAGTAGAGTGAAATTCCATTTCCTCTTTACTATAAAATTTTAGAACGAAACTTACAGTAGAATACAATGTAGAACCGACGTTCTGCACTACAAAAAACTATATTTCACAATGAAAAAATCAATGCTGCTCGCTATAAGTATCCTTTTTAGTAGCTCTATACTGAGGGGTCAAAATTTGGTTGTCAATCCGAGTTTTGAAATTGCCTCTGACTCTGTCAGTTTGATACCACCGGGCGAGTTTTCAGCTACAAAGGCTATGGGTTGGAGTATGCCTACGCGTGCTCAAGCGACACTTTATGGCTCAATCCCGACAATTGCTACTTCAAATAGAGCATTGAACAGGTGGAAATTTACAGCCAAAACAGGTAATAATGTCATAGGCATCATGACTTACGGCAGCATTTTGACGGATGAAAAAAATGAGTTGCGGGAGTATTTACAAGGCACTTTGACGAAGACTTTGACGGTGGGTCAAAAATATTATGTCTCTTATTGGGTGCATTTTCATTGCGAGGGCAGCAACAATTTAGGTGTGGCTTTTGGCAAGACCCCCCTCAGTACAGACTCGGTTTTTAGGTTGCCATTGAAGCCAAATGTTATTAATTCATCAATTATAAACTATTCAAATTCAACAATTTGGCAAGAAGTACGCGATTCTTTCATAGCGCGTGAACCTTATAAAAATTTTATCATTGGTAATTTTTTCTCTAATAAAGACACTAAAGTTCAATCCAATAAATACCATTATCACAAAGCCTACTTGGATGAAATAAAGGTGGAAGAGGCTTTGGATTCTAAAATGCCTTCTCGGACATTTGATGTGGTTGCAGATAATGAAAGTGTTTCTTCAAATACGAATGTTAAAAATAATACTCAAAAAAATATAGAGCAAAATGCGTCCTCGACTACCCCCTCAGTAAATGCGCCAAATTCAATAGAAAAAAGCATTAATAATACACCAGTTATAAATAGTTCAGCAACCGTTTCAACTCCAAATGTTTCAAAATCAGCTACAACAACATCTTCTACATCTTCTATTCCTAATGCCGTAAAAGGTGAGGTTTTAGTCTTAGATAAAGTATTATTTCAGTTCAATTCTGCTACTTTAGAAGCCACTTCATCGGCTCAGTTAAATAAACTTGTTGCTTATTTACAGCGAAATCCGACGATGAAAATACTTGTAAAAGGGCATACGAGCAGCGAGGGCAGTGAGGAATACAATCAAAAATTGTCTGAAAACCGATCTAAATCGGTGGTAGATTATTTGATTTCAAAAAATATAGGCAAAGAGCGTTTAGCTTTTAAAGGATTTGGCAAATCGCAACTTGTTAATACAAATGGCACTGAGGAAAGCCGTCAGCAAAATCGGCGTGTAGAGTTTGAGATTATTGAATAAAAATGAATAAAAATGAATAAAAAATTATTTACACAAATTTGTACGGATTGCTTCACAAAGGCAATCCGTTTTTTTTTAACGAAAAAGGGCAAAGCCACGTGAACGTGCCTTTACCCCCAACTTTATGCCATGAAAAAGCTTTGCACGACAAATTTAATAATTAGAAATGACTGTATATCGTTTTTTTTATAAAATTTTGTAAAAAATATAAAAAAAGCAAAAGGTCAAGCAACTGAATGCTCAACCTTTTGCTTTGATATAAATCTTAAAATCTTATTTAACGCCTTGCACAAGCAGCGAGACTTCGTTGTTCAAAACTTCAATGAAGCCTTTTTCAATCGTAATCTTCATCTTTTCGCCACCTTCTTTTACAAAAATGACGTCTCCTTTGCTCAAAGCAGAAACGATGGGAGCGTGATTTTTCAATACTTGAAATTTGCCACCGACGCCAGGCACTTTTACAGAAGTAATAGCACCTTTAAATATTTCTTTATCGGGAGTAAGAACCGTGATATTCATCTTTTTTAGTTGAGAGTTGAGAGTTATGAGTTGAGAGTTGTAAGTTGCAATAACTCATAACTCTCAACTCATAACTCTCAACTAATTAATTATTTGCTTCTGCGAGCAATTTTTTACCTTTTGCAATGGCATCGTCAATGCTACCGACGAGGTTGAATGCCGCTTCAGGATATTCATCCACTTCACCGTCCATAATCATATTGAAACCGCGAATTGTTTCTTCAATCGGTACCAATACACCTTTCAAACCTGTAAACTGCTCCGCAACGTGGAACGGCTGAGATAAGAAACGTTGTACACGACGAGCGCGCGTTACAGTCAATTTATCTTCTTCAGATAATTCCTCCATACCCAAAATCGCGATAATATCTTGCAATTCGTTGTAGCGTTGCAAAGTCATTTTCACTCTTTGAGCACAATTATAATGCGCTTCGCCAATAATTTTCGGATCGAGGATGCGGCTTGTAGAGTCCAAAGGGTCAACCGCAGGATAAATTCCCAAAGAGGCAATCTTACGATTCAATACCGTTGTCGCATCTAAATGGGCAAATGTTGTAGCGGGAGCAGGGTCTGTCAAGTCATCTGCAGGTACATAAACCGCTTGAACTGAAGTGATTGAACCCCGTTTTGTAGAGGTAATACGCTCTTGCATCAAACCCATTTCAGTTGCCAAAGTCGGTTGGTAACCCACCGCCGAAGGCATACGACCCAAGAGAGCCGACACCTCAGAACCTGCTTGAGTGAAACGGAAAATATTATCAATAAAGAATAAAATATCACGACCACCATTTGGATCACTCATATCACCATCACGGAAAAATTCAGCCATCGTCAAACCTGATAAGGCTACACGCGCACGGGCTCCTGGTGGCTCATTCATCTGACCAAATACAAGAGTGGCTTGTGAATTTTCTAATTCTTTTTTATCAACTTTAGATAAATCCCAACCACCTTCTTCCATAGAGTGTTTGAATGCTTCGCCATAGCGAATAACGTTAGATTCTATCATCTCACGAAGCAAATCATTGCCCTCACGAGTGCGCTCACCTACGCCAGCGAAAACGGACATACCGTCGTAACCTTTCGCAATGTTGTTAATCAATTCCATGATAAGAACCGTTTTACCAACACCTGCACCACCGAAAAGACCGATTTTACCACCTTTTGAGTAAGGCTCAATCAAGTCAATCACTTTGATACCTGTATAAAGCACCTCTGTTTCAGTAGAAAGTTGCTCATAAGTAGGCGGTTTACGGTGAATAGAGTAAGCAGTTTTACCTTTTTCAACATGCCCGATGCCATCAATAGCTTCACCGATAACGTTGAAAAGGCGACCGCGAATTTGCTCACCCGTTGGCATAGAGATTTGATTCTCTAAGTCAAGGACTTCCATGCCGCGCGTCAAACCGTCCGTAGCATCCATCGAAATGGTGCGAACAGAGTCTTCACCTAAGTGGCGTTGCACTTCCAAAATTAATACATCGCCATTCGGTCTTTTCACCGATAAAGCGTTAAGGATTTCGGGTAGTTTTGAACCTTCGCCTGCAAAGCTCACGTCCACAACAGCACCGATGATTTGTTTTATACGACCAATATTTGCCATTTTATATAAACGTATTTAATTTTCTATATGTGTTCTTAAAAACGGTGCAAAGTTAGACCGATTCTATCAAAAACCAAAGGTTTTTATATTTTTTTACGGTTAAAACAAAGGTTTTCAACACTCCCCTCAGTTGTTACGCTCCTCGCAATGACATATTTTGCATTTTATGTAAAAACTAAAAAATAATATGGTTTTTCCGTTTTCAAACAAACATTAATATTTTCTTAAAAAAAACGCTTTGTAGTTCATGATTAAAAACATACCTTTGCGAGCATTTTCGCAAAAAATCTATATTTTTTAATTAAAAGTTCTTTAATATCATGTATGCAATCGTAGAAATAGCCGGTCAGCAAGTGAAAGTGACGGAAGGTCAAAGACTATTCGTCCACCGGTTAGAAGCCGAAGCAGGCAACAACGTTACTTTCGACCAAGTTCTTTTGGTTGATAGAGCAGGTGTTGTATCTGTAGGTATGCCGACTGTTGGTGGTGCAAGCGTAATAGCTACTGTCAACGAACACCTTAAAGGTGACAAAGTTATCGTTTTTAAGAAAAAACGCCGTAAAGGTTACCGTGTAAAAAATGGTCACCGCGACTTTTTGACAAGCATCACTATCAACTCTATTAATGGGTAATGGGTAATGGGTAATGGGTAATGGGTAATGGGTAATGGGTAATAGGTAATAGGTAATATTACTCGTTAGAAATTACCCATTACTCATAACCGATTAGTCATAATTTACTGAGGGGGTGCATTTAAAACTTTTTATTAAAACAAAGTCAGTTTATTTAGGAATTTAAATTTATTGACTTGCATTCATTAATTTTTAACAGCACATATATATAGGCTGTTATAAAAATTTAAAAAAATGGCACATAAGAAAGGCGCCGGTAGTACGGACAACGGGCGCGATAGTAAAGCGAAATATTTAGGGGTCAAAATGTACGGCGGTCAATTCGCTAAAGCAGGTAATATCCTCGTGCGTCAGCGTGGCACTCAATTCCACCCAGGCGACAATGTTTATATGGGTAAAGATTTTACTTTGCATGCTTCTATTGCAGGTATCGTTACTTATAAGCGCAGCAAAGATGACAAGCGCATTGTTTTCATTGCTCCAGCTGAATCAAGAGTTGCTGCTGCTGAGGCAATGGCTGCTCCAGTAAAAGTTGCTGAGGCTCCTGTCGCTGAGGCTCCTAAAAAAGCAGCAAAAGCAGACAAAGGTGCTGATGATTTGAAAAAAATTGAAGGCATTGGTCCTAAAATCGAGCAAATTTTGCACGAAGGCGGCATCACGACGTTCGCTCAATTAGCAGAAGCTGATGCTGATGCAGTGAAAGAACTTTTAACGGCGGCGGGTCCCCGTTATGCTATTCACAATCCTGCTACATGGGCTAAACAAGCCGCTATGGCTGCTAACGGTCAATGGGATGAATTGAAAGAATTACAAGATAAGCTTGACGGCGGTAGAGAATAATTTCTTCCGTTTTCATAGCTTTAATATAGGAAACCCTGCTACTCAACACAGCAGGGTTTTCTTATTTTATACGAATAATTTGTTGAAATAATCGCAGAGCGATTGAATGTGAATAACCTTCGATGCAATCGGAGGGTTAAAGTGAAATGGTGTTTTAACTGCGGAGCAGTTAAATGTAAAATAGTCGGTTATTGGTAATATTTCACATTCAACCGCTCCGCAGTTATGCCCATTCTTTACAATTATCCCCCTGATTGGCATCAGGGTTATTCATATTCAATCGCTCCGCGATTAAGGTATGAATTTATATCTTCTCAATCGCCATCTCCTCAATCCACCCTTCCTCTCCATTCGGCAATCGGGATTTGATAAGGTTTGAAATCTTATCCAATATTTCTATTTTAATACCTTCATGCAGCATAGAAGTAGGGGCAGCATTCGCATCAGGAGATGTGCGAAAAGGCGTTTCTTGAGCAATAATGATAGCAAATTTGCTTGAATTGGCTTCATTTTTAGCATTATTCGCTAATAAAAACGGTAAAATACTGAGGGGTATTAAAATCGCTCCCACTATAAATCCCCGTTTTTTCAAAGTCCTTTCGCTGCTCAAAAGCCATACTGCCATGCCAGCTATGCCTACCCAAAGTAAAAATAATGCGAGCATTGACCAGCCGTCTGCCGACATATACCCCCTCAGTAAATGCCACCAACGGACGATAAAAACATTTGAAATGGGCTCAATATCCTCTACAATTCGGCTTCGGGCGAGGGCGAGATTTTGCTGAATATCGGAATCCGAGGGAGCGATACGCAATGCCCGCTCATAATTCAAAATCGTTTTTCCCGTTTGATTGAGTCGATAATAGCTGTTGCCGAGATTGTAATACAGTTCTTTTGAAAAAACATTTTCCTTCAAAATAGCTTCATATTTTTCTACAGCCACTGCATAATTGCCCGATGTATAGGCTTGATTGGCTTCTTGAAAAACTTGCTGTGCATCGGTCGCCCATAGTTGAGGGATTAAAATAAAATATAAAATATTGATTACGAGTATTTTATGAAATTTGATTTTAAACATTTTATAAAAAATTAAACTTTAAAATTTATTTTGAAAGACGAAATTATATCAATTACATTAATTCTATCCTATATTTTTTTCTACCGACATTTTACCTCTCTGCGGCAGAATTGATTGATTTTAATTTTAAAGCAGCAGAGCTGCGAAATATTTGTAGGTTCATTTCAAAAAATATTGTTTAAGGTGCAGAGCACCGAAATATTATTAGATTTCGGTGCTCTGCACCTTAATTGCTACAAATATTACGGTGCTCTGCACCATATTAGAACTAATCAATCCTGCCTCTCCGAGGGACCGACCCCTGTATTTACATTTTTTATAACTTTGCTGAAATTTAATCTTTATTAAAAATTAATATGTCAATGAAAAAATGGGTTTCAACCTATCAGTGCTTTTCTATTGTTTTTTTTACTCTTATTAATATGTCTATCTGCCTTGCTCAAAATGCGGATTACGATACGAAACAATGGACAGAATTGACAGCACTCGATAATACAATCGCACTCGACTTGCGTTATGCAACGACAGACAATTTTGTGAAAGCGAAAATGTACGATTGTGGACGTTGTTTCCTTCGCCCCGAAGCCGCTAAAGCCATTGCCAAAGCGCATAAAATATTGAAAACCAAAGGGTTAGGTGGCTTGAAAATGTTTGATTGCTATCGTCCGCGTCCTTATCAACGTCGCCTGTGGGATAAAATGCCGAATAGCAATTACGTGACGCCGCCGTGGAAAGGCTCGCAACATACGCGGGGTTTGGCAGCGGATTTGACCATCATTGATAAAGAAGGAAAAGAATTGGATATGGGTACGCCCTTCGATACATTCAGTGAAAAAGCGCATTCGGATTCAAAAAATGTATCTAAACAAGTGCTTGAAAACCGCAAAATACTGAGGGGGGTCATGGAGAGCGTTGGCTTCAAAGGAATTCGCACCGAATGGTGGCATTTTTCGTATATTATAAAAGGTTATGAATTGTCGGATTGGGTGTGGAAATGTAAAAAATAAGGGATTCATCTAATAAGTGAAACAAAGTCTCCGCACGCAACGTTTTATTTTTACTTTTGTCTTAAACTGAAATATAAAACTCAAAAATATATGTCAACAACAGCAACCTTGCGCTCAGATGTAGAATCAGTAGATGCTTTGGCTCAATCTTACCGCGACCTTTCAAAAGAAATTGGAAAAGTCATCGTCGGTCAAGATGAAGTCGTCAAAGCCGTTATTATTTCCTTGTTTTCAAATGGTCATAGCCTTTTGGTAGGTGTACCAGGCTTGGCAAAAACCTTGCTTGTGAGTACGATTTCGGAGGTTTTAGATTTGGAATTTAAGCGGATTCAGTTCACGCCCGATTTGATGCCTTCGGATATTACGGGTTCTGAAATTTTGGATGAAGACCGCCATTTTAAATTTAATAGAGGTCCTCTTTTCGCCAATATCGTTCTCGCGGATGAGATTAACCGAACACCGCCTAAAACGCAAGCGGCATTGCTCGAAGCCATGCAAGAGCGCAGCGTCACTGTGGGTGGTCATCGACATTTATTGCCTTCGCCGTTCTTCGTTTTGGCGACTCAAAATCCGATTGAACAAGAGGGTACATATCCACTTCCAGAAGCTCAACTTGACCGTTTTATGTTCAATATTCCGTTGGATTATCCAAGTTATAAAGAGGAAATTGAAGTCGTTAAAAGTACAACGTCTTCTAAAAAAGTGGAATTAAGACACATCGTATCAGGTGCACAAATCATTGATTTTCAACAACTTGTGAGAAAAATTCCGATTGCTGATAATGTATTGGAATATGCTGTCAGCTTGGCTACAAAAACTCGCCCAGGCACTGATCGTGCTACGCCAATGGTGAATAGTTATATCTCTTGGGGAGCAGGTCCGCGGGCTTCGCAATATTTGGTTTTGGGTGCAAAATGTCAAGCCGCTATTCGGGGTAAATACTCGCCTGATATTGAAGATGTGCAAGCGATTGCTAAGTATGTATTGCGTCACCGCATTGTGCCGAACTATAAGGCAGAGGCGGAAGGCATTACGGCAGATAAGGTGATTGAGAGTTTATTTTAATAGTCATATTTTTCATAAAAAAAAGCCATGATACTGAGGGGTATCATGGCTTTTGTATTTTATAACACATTGATTATCAATACCCAAATATATCCACCATATTCAATTCTGTCAATGAACCAATAGATTTCAGATAGTCAAAATCAATCTTTGTATTATCTCCCAAAATGAGGAAAGTGAAATGCCGTCCCTTCACATGTGCTTCTTGAAAGGCTTTCAAATCGTGGGAACTCATGTCATTGATGACAATGTACATCTCCTCTCGCATATCATTTTTGATGCCTCGTTCAAGGTTGTTGCGATATGTCCAATAAATATTCGCTTTTGTAATGCGCTCACTTTCAATGGTTTTCAAAACAGACATTCGAGCATGTTCTATTTGCGTTTCCGACATCGGCATATCTTCGATGATGTCGTGCATAGCAGTTATTGCTTCTTGCAATTTATCAGATTGCGTACCCACGTAGGCTTGCAGATAATGCGCTCGGTCGTGCTTGAGCGGGCTGCTGTAATAGACGTTCGCAGAATATGCCAAAGCACGTGCCTCTCTAATTTCTTGAAAAACAATAGATGATAAGCCCGAACCGAAATAATTATTGTACAAAGTTGATTGTATGTTTTCAGCCATCGAATACTGAGGGGTACCTTTTGAAAGCATCAAAACCTCCGTTTGCACCATCGGAAAATGAACGAATAGGACGGTATTTTCAGTAGTATCCAATTCAACATATTCTTTAGGAGGCGTAGCAGAGTTTAATTTCGCTTGTATAATATGCTCCACATTCAGAATTTCAGCTACTTCTTCTACCTTTTTCGTACCGTAATAAAAAATACGGTGCTCAAATGTTGTCAAATTTTTAATAGCATTGACCAAGTCCGCAGGTTGAAGATTTTGAAGTTCTTCTTTCGATAAATTATCAGTAAATGGTGATATTTTGCCATATTTAGCATAGCTCGCCATCGCATTGCGGAGGATAATGCGTTTGTCTTTTTTATCGTTGTCGCGCTTGCTCAAGATGTCGGCGACCATATTTTTCAAAGGAATTTCATCACCTTCAACATTTTTTAAAATATGCTCAAACAGTTTGACCCCCTCAGTAAAAGACTCGTCCAAACCACTCAAAACGGCAAAACTTCTTTCATCGTTGCTGAACACATCAAACGACAAACCCAGCTTATAAAACTCCTGTTGCAATTCCTCTGCGGTGTATTGATTCGTTCCTAAAAATGGCAAATAATTCAGAGCCAAAGGCAATCGTTTATCAGCATTTTTACCCATTTCGAGGATATAGTACAAGGAAAACGTTTCATTAGTCACGTTTTCGATGTAATCTAATGTCAAACCGCTGCTTAAAGTTTTTGTTCGAATTGCCTGTTTAAAATCAATAAATTCAGGCTTCAACCGAGGCGATTCTTCTGTAAAAAATGCTTCAGCGAAGTCAGATTTATCATGCCGATTGAGCGAAACAGGCGTAATTTCAGGCTTTTCCACCTTCATCACGTTCTTATCCACACCTGTTCTTTTATAAACGACGACATAATTATCAGTGAAAAACCTATTTGAAAAATCTTGAACTTGCTGCTTTGTGATATTTTTCATGCGATCAATCCGCTCGATATAATCTTCCCACTCTATGCCTTTCACAAACGCATCTGTCATAGAACTCACGCGACTTTGATTGTTTTCATAGCTTTTCATTTGGCTATATTTATAGTCCTTGATGACAGCCGACATGAGCCAATCTGGGAAATCGCCATTTTTCAAGCGCATGATTTGTTCCAAAAGCAATTTTTCAACATCTTCAAGCGATTGCTCTTCACGTGGTTTGCCCGACATGACAAAACCTGAGTAATCCGTCATACTCATTGTACCTGAAGATGCTTCCAAAACTTTTTGTTTTTGAACCAAATCCAAATCAATCAGACCCGCTTGATTGTTGTGCAACATGGCTGAAATAAGGCTGGCAATGTCGCCATCACCCGATTTTGCACCGCCAATGCGCCACGCCATTTGAACGTATTCAGCTTGTTGTCCAAAAACTTCTTGGCGAATAATGCTCTCGATAGGCTTTTGTTCATCATAATTAAAAGGCGGCACATCACTCATTTCATAATTGCCAAAGTATTTTTGAGCATACGCCACGACTTGCTCAGGCTCAAAATCGCCTGATAAAATAATCGCCATATTGTTCGCCACATAATATTTTTTAAAATAATTTAAAATATTATAGTGCGACGGATTTTTCAAATGCTCGCCTTTACCAATCGTTGTTTGAGTGCCGTAGGGATGCGTCGGGAAGAGACTCGTCATCATGGCTTGATAGACCTTGCGATTGTCGTTGTCTTGCCCCATATTGAATTCCTCATAAACGGTTTCCAATTCGGTATGGAACAAGCGCAAAACCACCATTTTGAAGCGTTCGGACTCCAATTTGAACCATTTTTCAAGTTCATTGCTTGGAATATCATTCACGTAAACAGTCTGTTCGTTTGAGGTGTAAGCATTCGTAGATTTAGCACCGAGCGACGAAACGAGTTTATCATATTCGTTGGTGGCTACGAATTTTGCTGCTTCATTCGAAAGATTGTCAATAGAAGCATAATATGCGCTCCTTACTGAGGGGTCTGTTTCAAGCCGATGTTTTTCATAAAGATCGGCAATTTGAGTGAGCAACTCTCTCTCTTTATCCCAATCCAGCGAGCCTATTTGATGCGTTCCCTTAAACATCATGTGTTCGAGGTAATGGGCTAAGCCTGTTGTATCGGCAGGATCCTGTTTGGAACCGGCTTTGACAGCGATATTGGTGAAGATGCGTGGTTCGTTTTTGTTAACACTCATAAAGATTTTCAAACCATTTTTGAGCGTATAGGTGTTTACTTTGATAGGGTCGTTTTCAGAGGTTTGCTTGTCAGTACTCAATTGACGTTGTGGGTGCAATGCTAATGCATTCATACTGTTCGTTGTGTTTTAAAAAAATATTAAAATAATAAATAAGGAACAAATTTAGTGATAGTTAAGTACGTTATTGAAGAAACTTTAAATAAATTTTAACATTTTTTTAATATGATAATTACCTTTAATTAGTGGCTAAATATTTTTAGATGTTATCTTCTTTGTCATTTAACGTTAAAAATACTATCTTTGCGCTTCATTTTAAAAAATTAATTTTAAAATCTAATTTTATAAATAATAAAATAACAAAATCACCATGGGAAAAGGCGATAAAAGAACAAAGCGTGGTAAAATCACAAGAGGCTCATTCGGCAAAAGCCGTCCAAAATTAGTCACTAAAGCATTCGTGCCTGAAACAGAGGCAAAAGCAGAACCAAAGGAAGAAACGAAAGCGTAAGCATTCAAATACACTTTGGATAAGCCGTTACCCTTCAGTAATGGCTTATTTTTTTGGGTATAGACATAAAAAAACTCTGACGTCGGTTAAAACATCAGAGTCCAATGAAAAACATAAAAATACCCCTATTTGTCGTTTTCTCTTTAATATCTTTGCAACAGTAGGAGTTGCCTATTGCAAAGGCGTATGTTAGTGTAGTCGTAATTATTTTAATGAGTTTTTTTGGAGGTGTTGAGTTGTAACTAATTGATTATCAATATCATCGCTCAAAACTCAAATGTCCATTTAACTCTTTCGTTCCTCAGAACAATTTATGATTTTTCAAATACAATGCCAAAAGGTCAACTCCCCTAAGAGAGTTGACCTTTTTCTTAAAATAGAGACATATTTGATTATTTTATTTTAGATTTTTCAATAATTCTTCTGCTTCAAAGTAAGGTTCATCATTTTTTTTAGCAATATCAATAGCAGTCTGTGCAGCCTTTTGTGCATTCGATTTTTTTTCAAGGCTTTTATATAAATTTGCCAAAGTCATATTATTCAAATAAGAGTTATCCATTTTAACCGCTTTTTTAGCCCAACCCAACGCTTTTTTCAACATTTTTCTATCGCCAATTTGCTCATTAAAAGTGCTGGCAATATCGCTCAACTCCTCGGCTGAATCTTTATATTTTTTCAAATATGCTACAGCCGCTTGTGCATATTTTTCCCTATCGCCTTTCATTCGGTAATAGCTCATGTGATAATTTTTCGACATGCGGTCTGATTTGTCAACATATACTTTTTTAATCAGCGAATCAGCGAAACCCAGTGTCGGTAAATTCTTTTCATTAAAAAGCTTTTCAGAAACCAAGCCT
The DNA here is from genome assembly GCA_043744275.1 of Saprospiraceae bacterium. Taxonomy (GTDB): domain Bacteria; phylum Bacteroidota; class Bacteroidia; order Chitinophagales; family Saprospiraceae; genus JAAFJT01. Next base: position 79,268 of record JAYTUY010000012.1, on the reverse strand, counting down.
TGAATTTTCACATCAATTTCAGCGGCATTATATTTCTTTTCAAACGCCTTTTTGTTATTTAAAAAGTAATCAAAAAATTTGGTGTTGACCCCCTCAGTAAAACGGTAAATTAATTCCAAATTTTCATCAGTCGTCCAATCTTTTTGAGTGGCGAGATAATCCTCAGCTACCACCGTGCGGCGATTATCGTAGGCAGCGGCTAATTTTAAGGCATATTCCTTCAAAAATGCTGGATCGCGATTGCCTTTTTCATATTTTAAAGCCCATCCACCAAGCGATTTATCGGCATCCAAAGCCGTTTTGCCAAGGTCTAAAATTTGACTCACATCATGATAGCCAATGGCTTTATGAACGAGCTGCCCGTCGCCATCGAGGAAAAGGAGGGTCGGATAAGCCGCAATTTCGTAGCGTTTTGCCATATCTATACCGTCGCCTTTTTCCATATCCATCTTCAAATTCACGAATTTGGTATTGAAAAGAGACGCTACATCGGCATCAGGAAAGGTATTTTTGACCATCATTTTGCAAGGTCCACACCAAGTCGTGTAGGCATCTACAAATACCAGCTTATTTTCAGTTTTTGCCTTGCTTAAAGCTTCATTGACATTTTCATGGATGAAAGTGATGCCTTCCGCCTTAGTCCCCCCCTCAGTATTTTGCTGATTTTGAGCGACTAATACATTATTAAAAAAAAGAATGTTTATAAAAAGCCATATAGTTTTCATATTGTATGGATTATTTTTTAAAAAATTATATTAAAAAACCTATGAGATTTACGCAAATCTCATAGGTTTTGTTTTCTCAATCATTTCAAAGAAATGTTAACCCTGTTGCTTGATTTGCTCAATGAGTTGCTCAGACGCTGGCACATAATTGGGCGCAGTTTCTTTAGCTATTTGAAGGGCTTTTTCAGCCGCCGTGAGGGCATCTTTTTTCTTACCGTTGCGCAATAGCGTGTGTGCATACCAGTAATAATACTCGCTCATGCCACCATTTTCAGCCGCTTTTTTGAAATATTTTTCAGCATCGCCCAACGCACCTTTGTCATAAGGAAAAGCATCAATCATTTGTTTGGCGGTAGTAAATAGCTTCCGAGCATCAGTTTTTCCCTCTTTTTTCAAGATGGTTTCGCATGCTTTACAATAATCTTTAGCATTGCCTGAGGCTTTAAAAAATTTTAAATCAGCATTGATAGCAAATAATTCTGCTTTTTCAGGCACGTTTACTTTCATTTTTTCTTTCGCCTCCTTGTAAAGTTCAGGATTTTTAAATTGAACGGCATTATCTAAAGTCTTATCGCAAGCACTCTCGATTTTATCTTTGATTTGTTTATCATTAAAAAGGGTAGCGAGTTGCGCTTTATTTTTAATTAATAATTCAAAAACTTTAGAATCCGCTTGAGTCGTTCCTTCAAAAATGATTTTCAAGGTATTCGCATTCGCCATATCCGCTTTTTGCAAATAGTCATTCACAATTTTAAGACTCGGTTTGCCTGCCCGATTGAGCGCACGGACGTAGTTCAAAATAAGCTCAGGCTCGCGTTTGCCTTCGTTGTAGGCTTTTTCAAATTCTTTTGAATTATCCACTTTGCCCATAGCGGTTCTTCCCAACGCAATCAATTGGTCATTGCCCATGCCACCCACGCCTTTATGCGCCAATTCGCTTTTCCCATTGATAAAAAGGAGTGTCGGATAGGCGGTCACGTCATATTTGCGTTGCAAGCCTGGACCTTCGCCTTTTTCCATGTCCATTTTCACATTGATAAAGTTATCATTGAAAAATTTACCCACTTTTTCATCTTTAAATGTCGTAGCCGCCATGCGTTTGCAAGGTCCACACCATTCGGCGTAGGCATCCATGAAAATCAATTTATTTTCCTTTTGCGCTTTGGCTACAGCTTCCGCAAAAGTGCCGTGAAAAAATTCGATGCCTTCTTGAGCCTTCGCACAGGCTACATTAAAAATGACTATAGCAACAAAAAGTATTTTTTTCATTTCAATTTTTATATTTTTAAAACAACTTAATATATGTTAAACTCAATCTAATCTTTTAGTATTCAGATGCATACCATTGCCCGAAAGCATAGCACCTGATAGGCATATTTTTTCTAATTCCTCTTGAGAACCTTTGAAAACATTGAAATCGACACTGCCTTCGACCCCCCTCAGTATTCCACGATTTCCATACTGCCAAAATGTCCATTGCACGCTGCCGAGTCGGGGTGCTTCGCCACCGTATTTGGCAATCCAAATAGGGTATTTATCGAACTCTCCTGCTATGAATTTGTTGTAAAATTTGTAGTGTGTATAAATAATTGGGCGTATGCTGTATTCCATTTCAATTAAATAAAGCCAATCTTTGATGCCTTTAATAATTTCTTCGCGCGAAAGGTTTTGGTCAACTTCCACATCCAAAACAGGTGGTAAATCACCGTATTGCATATCTACAACATTCATAAAATTTCGCGCTTGCTCTTCTGCTGGAATAGTTGGAAGGAAAAAATGGTATGCCCCACGCTTGATGCCTACGCGCTTCATCTCTTGCCAATTTTCGCAATATTTTTTATCCAAATGCTGACGCCCCTCAGTCGCTTTCACAAAAGCAAAGGCAATGCCTTGTGCTGCTACAGAATCCCAACTGATTTTGGATTGATAATGAGAGAGATCAATGCCATGAACCTCATAGCCTTCCATGCGCTCAGTATCGGAATCGCATCCGAATAGAGTAACTGCTAAGAGTGATATGACGAGTAGATGTTTCATTGACCTTCAAAATTAGGCATTTTTTCTTGAATTGTACTGATATAAAAATGAAGTATTTATTGATATAAACGATTTAAATTCATAAATCGTTTATTTTCAATCTATTAATAACATATTTCAAAAACTAATCCATAGTTAAAATTTACTTAATTACTTTAGTAGTTGCCTCGGAGAGGCTAAATATCGGTAGCTAAATATCGGTAGAAAAAATTTATTTAAAATCAAATCGCCTAACTTTGCGCTATGCTTTCTCAACGACAACTTTTTCTGCGGCATGTTGCCCAAACCTCTGCCTTTCCACTCATGCTCGAAATTGAGCGGGCTGAAGGCTTGTATCTGTTCGATACTGAGGGGGTGCGCTATATGGATTTGATAGCGGGTATTGGTCCTTCAGTATTGGGTCATAGACACCCCTCAGTATTACAAGCTATTGAAAATCAATTAGATAAATATTTGCATACGCTCGTATATGGCGAATTTGTTCTTTCTCCGCAGGTGCAATTAGCCACACTTTTATCACAGAATCTTCCCGAAAATCTTAATTCAGTTTATTTCACCAATTCAGGTACTGAAGCGACTGAGGGGGCAATGAAATTAGCTAAAAGATACACAGGCAAAAGCCGAATAATAGCCGCGCGAAACGCCTATCATGGCTCTACACAAGGCGCGATGAGTCTCAATTCGGATGATTATTTTACTCAAGCTTTTCGACCATTATTGCCTGACATTCATTGGATTAATTACAATAGTTTTGATAATTTAAATGATATAAATCATCAAACAGCCGCCGTTTTTATCGAAACCATACAAGGCGAAGCGGGCATTTTGCCCCCTACTTTGGGCTATCTTCAAGCCTTGAGAGAGCGATGTGATGAGGTGGGTGCGCTCTTAGTTTTAGACGAAATACAAGCAGGAATGGGCAGAACAGGCTCACTCTGGTCATTTGAGCAGTATAATATTGTGCCCGATGTATTATTATTAGCCAAAGGTTTGGGCGGCGGTATGCCGATTGGTGCGTTTATATCATCAAAAGAAATTATGTCATCTTTGACAGATGACCCTATTTTAGGGCATATTACCACCTTTGGCGGTCATCCCGTATCTTGTGCGGCGGCTTATGCGACTTTGAAAATATTGGTTGAAACAGATTTGGTGGCTGAGGCAAAAAGCAAAGGTTTATTGTTTAAAAGCCTGTTGGTGCATCCTCAGATTATGGCTGTCCGACAAGTCGGTTTATGGCTGGCGGTGGAATTAGAGAGTTTTGATTTTTTACAAAAAGTCATTCAAAACTGTTTAAAAAATGGCTTGCTAACCGATTGGTTTTTGTTTAATAATCGTAGCTTGCGGATTGCTCCTCCGTTGATTATTACTGAGGGGGAGATTCATTGGGCATGTGATGTGATTTTAAAAGCTATAGATGAATCAGTTTAGATAATTTTTTATTTTAATTTATAAATTATTCATTTTCAATATTTTAACTTGCTTCAAATTGTACAATAAAAAAAACGTATAAAATTTTGATAAAAGGAAGAGTCATAAAATCCACAGGCAGTTGGTACAATGTAAGGCGTTTGGACAACAACGAGGTGGTGAAATGCCGCATAGTTGGTAAGTTCAGATTGGGCAATATGAACTTGACGAACCCCGTTGCGGTGGGTGATGTTGTAGAATTTACCATCAATGATGAAGAGTTGGGCATGATAAAAAAAATTGCTCCGCGTGTCAATTATGTTGCTCGTCAATCACCGCGCAAACTGCATGATTTGCATCTTTTGGCATCCAATGTTGATCAAGCCATGCTCTTTGTGACCATCGTTGAGCCGCATTTGAAACAGGGTTTTATAGACCGTTTTCTCCTCATGACCGAACCTCAAGATATTCCTACCATCATCGTTTTCAATAAAAGTGATTTGTATGATGCTGATGACATGGCTATTTTCAACGATATGAAGACGATTTATGAAAAAATTGGCTACTCGGTTCTACTCATTTCAGCAATTACAGGAGAAGGTTTGGAGGATTTGAAAAATATTTTAAAAGATAAAATCACTTTAGTCAGCGGACAATCGGGCGTGGGTAAATCGAGTGCCGTGAATGCAATTCAAGCGCAATTAATTTTAAAAACGGGAGATATTTCAGATTATAGTGGCAAAGGGCAGCACACGACCACTTTTGCAGAAATGTTTGAATTGGACTTTGGCGGCTCTTTGATTGATACGCCAGGCATTAAAACATTGGCTTTCAATAACTTACAACCGATGGACGTGGCTCATAACTTCCGCGAATTTTTCATATTGAGCGATAAATGCAAATTCGGCAGCTCATGTATGCATCGCAACGAGCCGGGTTGTGCTGTCAAAACTGCCTTGACCGATTCTGAGGATTCCTTGACTGAATTGGGCATTTCTGAATTGCGGTATCAAAATTATTTAAAGATTTTAGAAGAAATCGAAGACATTAATTATTGGCAGCGGAATAAGGAAGCTTAGTTGGTTGTTGGTTTGACAGGTATGGGTAATGGGTAATGGGTTGACAAGCCACTATATTCAAATTTGAAATGAAAAATGTAAAAAAATTATACCCCTCAGTATTAAACAGTTTTTCAGTTTCATTTTTCAAATTTTTTTTATTAATTCAATATTTTATCCATCATCAATCTTTCATTACGGAGTGGTCTTTTTATTGGCTTAATCGTATGGGCTTTGGTGAGAAAAAGTTTCAATAAGCGGAAAGGAGGTTAGTCAAATCAGTGAAAAATGAATTTCACTGATTTAGATGCCAATTACTTTCTTCGCAAATTCGGCAAGGCTTTTAAATTGGTATTCAGGGTTGAGTTCGAGGAGGCGGCTTGGGTCTTCGTTTTTCCCTTCTATAAATACTTTAATCATGCCTAATCTATGCCCCATTTCTATATCCGAAATAGAATCGCCTACTATTACTGATTTTGAAAAATTAATTTCTGGAAAGTCATCTTTTGCTTGTAACGCCATGCCTGTATCGGGCTTGCGCATGGGCGAGGGATTGGCTGGAGCATTTGGCGCATGATAAATTTTATCAATCCGACCATCCAATAAATCCACTGTTTTAAGGAGCATTCGATGCACTAAATAAAGATCTTGCTCAGTCATCAGCCCTTTACCGATGCCCGCTTGGTTCGTGACAACGACAATCCGACCAAAAACGCCAGACAGTCTTTCAATGGCTTTAATACTACCTGGAATAAAATCGAAATTATCCCAATCCTTTACATACTCGCCCGGAATGCGTTCGTTGATGACACCATCGCGGTCGAGGAAAAGCGTCCAAGTATTATCGAATTTATGCATAAAGAAATTGTGACGTTCGTTGATACGAAATATTTACTTCATCATAAAAGTCTTTATTTTTTTTCATAATTGGCTTAAAACTCTAAGAATTATTTTTTTAAATTAAAAAATAAAATTACAAGCAAGTTGAATATAACCATATACCCCCTCAGTATTAATAGCCTTTTCAAGTCATTTTGTATAAAAAAATACCATTTTCAACTAAACCTGACTAATTTTCAGAAGTTTTAAAATATATGTCGGGCTGCTTCGTCAAAACTATTATAAATGAAGTACGTGACATTACATATCGATACGCCAATGGCTGACGCTCAAAATCGTCAAATACAAGAAACAGTCCGCCGCGAACGCGGGCGTTTGTTAGCGTTTATTCGTCGCCGCATCCCGCGACCTGAAGATGCTGAAGATATTGCACAAGATGTTTTTTATGAGTTGACGGAAATGTTTCGCCTCATGAAGCCCGTTGAACAAATCGCTTCATGGTTGTTTACGGTGGCGCGCAACAAAATTACCGACCGTTATCGAAAGAAAAAACCTGTCTTGCTCGAGGATGTTTTCACCTTCAAATCCAGTGCGGACGAAGATAAAGCATACTTGCTCGATGAGCTTCTCCCGGCTGCCGATGTTCGCTCGGCGGATGTAGAGATGATGCGCGAAACCATCATGGAGGCACTCATGGAAGCCCTCGACGAATTGCCTGCCGAACAACGGGATGTGTTTGTGCAGCATGAGTTGGAGGATAAAAGTTTTAAGGAAATTGCAGAAGAAACGGGCGTCACGCTCAACACCCTATTGTCGCGTAAAAGATATGCGGTTTTGTACTTGCGTGAGCGGCTCAAATCTTTGTACAATGACCTTTTATCCAATTAAAAATTATTGTTGAATTATTTAAACTTAAAAATATGAAGAGTTTCTGGATTTTAAAGGGTCTTAAAATCCTTGTTTTGATGGCTTTTTTCATTCTTTTGATAGGTTCTGTCGTCATGTGGCTTTGGAATTGGTTGATGCCTGATTTATTCAATTTGCCTATTATTTCATTCGGGCAAGCAGTGGGTTTGACAGTGTTGACTCGGATTTTGGCAGGCGGATTTCGCTTAGGTGCAGGCGGTGCAGGCAACAAAGAACATTGGGAACAAAAGCGTCAAATGTGGGAAAAATGGTCAGCCATGACACCCGACGAGCGTCATAAATGGAAATCAGAATGGCGCGACCGTTGCCGCCACAGCCGCTCGATGGGCTTCAAACGGCAAGAGGAAGAAACAGGGGGCGACCAAATTTAATTTTGTTGAAATTGTTTTTCGTTTTGATAAAAGAAAGTCGAAAAGTGTTAGAGCTTTTCGGCTTTTTTTTATTCATCACTCATCATTTCTTTAGAATACTTATTTTTCAAAAAAGGATAACTCAAAACGGAGACAATGATTAAAGATGCACCCATATAAAAAGTACTCGACATTTGTTTGTTTTCTTTCAAAATCAACCACGCGAGGATGATGCCATAGACAGGTTCGAGATTGATGGTCAGATTGGAAGCAAAAGCCGACAAGTAGCGCAAGGCTCTGATTGAAAGCATATAGCCTAAATTGGTGCAAAGCAAAGCCAACACAAATAAATATACCCAATCCCAACCAACTGGTATAAAATGCACCGTTGAGTCCGACATCAAATAAAAAGGCATGATAAGCGACAATAAAATCCAGCCGCCACTGAGGTTGAGGAAGGTAATACTGAGGGGGTCAGCTTTTTCAATCATTTGTTTATTTAAAATAGAAAAAATGACTGCTAATGTGGCGGAAGCCAAGCCCACCCATAAACCCAAATTCATAGACGCTGGAAGGCTGCCTACTACGAAAACCATCGCTGGCACTACAACTACGCCAAGCATCACTTCAAACCATTTTATAGGCTTTCGAGTCAATAATGGCTCTAAAAGTGAGGATTGAAAGGAAGTAGTAGCAAAAGTAACCAACGCCACCGAAGCATTCGCCAACTTCACTGCTCCAAAAAATGCCAACCAATGCACCGCCACAATCAACCCTATGCCAACCAAACGGAGTACGACGCCTCTCGGCAATGCTCTAATTCTTTGAAAAATATTGCCATAGCCAATGATGGCACTACACGTTATAAATATGCGCCACCACACCAAAACGATGGCGGTCAGGTGAATCAAACCGCCTAAAATGGCAGTGAAACCGAATAAAAAAACGGCGAAATGAAGTTCGAGATAAGCGCGCTGAGTATTTGTCATAGAAAATGTGATGAAATGCAATAAAATCCTGTAAAATATACTCGTTGCAATCTGCAATCTGCATAAAATACTGAGGGGTGGTTTTTCTTAAAATTTTAAAAGGTGAAAATATATTTTTAAACCAACAAAGTGTAATTTTGTTGGTGTTTTTGAATTAACGAAACATATTTTCAACATTTTAAAAATAAAAAAACTTTATGGCAATCCAAGTAGGACAACAAGCACCTGATTTTACTCTATTTTCAGATGAAAAAAAAGAGGTCAAATTGAGCGATTATCGGGGTAAAAATGTGGTTTTAAACTTTTTTCCAGCCGCTTTCACAGGCGTATGCACAGCACAACTTTGCGATGCTCGTGATAATATGAAAAAATATGAAAGCTTGAATGCCCAAGTTTTAGGCATTTCAGTGGATTCAGTTTTTACATTGGCAAAATACAAGGCTGAGAATGATTATAATTTTCCGCTTTTATCAGATTTCAACAAAAATGTTTCTAAAGAGTACAATGCTTTTATAGAAAAATTTGTATTAGGCATGAATGGTGTTTCAGCACGAGCAAGTTTTGTCATTGATACTGAGGGGGTAGTTGTTTATGCTGAGGTCTTGCCAAATGCAGGAGAATTGCCTAACTTTGCAGCGATTAGACAATCACTTGAAAAAAATTAATCATAAAAATGAATCCTTTTTACGAAGAAGTAGCGGTGGAGGAGGAAATAGACCTCGCCGATGAACTTGCCGATATTGGGTATGATGCCTATCTGATAGTATATAACGATGATGTAAATTCCTTTGATTGGGTGATAGAATGTTTCACAGATGTGCTCGAACATACTGCCGACCAAGCAGAGCAACTCGCTTGCATCATACATTATAAGGGTAAAGCAACGGTTAAGACTGCTTCTTTGCCTGTTCTAAAACCGAAATGGGAAGCCCTTTGCGATAGAGGACTTTCGGCGGTGATAGAAGGGGGAAATAATACGGATAAATAATTTTTCTATTTGTAAAGCAAATAAAATCAAGACTTTGTGAGGGTTTATCTTTCACAAAGTCTTTTTCATAAAACCCTCATTTTCTTTAAAATGCCTGCAACTTGGCTCTCCCCTACTCAAATATATTTCCCAAAACCAGAGTATTTTGATACGCCTGATGTAGTGGCTATCGGCGGTGATTTGTCGCCTGATAGGTTGCTTTTGGCTTATAGCATGGGCATTTTTCCTTGGTACAATGAAGATGAACCGATACTTTGGTGGTCGCCCGACCCTCGCATGGTGTTGTTTCCAAAAGAGCTCAAAGTGTCTAAAAGTATGCGCCCTTTTTTCAATCAAAACAAATTCAGAGTCACTTATAACATTGATTTTCAAGGAGTTATGCGCCATTGTATGCTCAATCAGCGCAAAGGTCAAGACGGCACATGGATCAATGAAGACATGATAAAATCTTATGGCGAATTGCATAATCGAGGCTATGCTCATTCAGTAGAGGTTTGGGAAGGTGATGAAATGGTGGGTGGCTTGTATGGTGTAGCTGTGGGGCGTGTTTTTTTTGGTGAGAGCATGTTTACAAAAGTACCCAATGCATCTAAATTCGGTTTTATTACCTTTGTTCAAAAATTGTGCGAAATGGATTTTTTACTCATCGATTGTCAGCAAGAAACACGACATTTGACAAGTTTGGGTGGGCGATTGATTTCAAGAACCGAATTTTATGAGATTTTAAAAAGAAATAAAACATGATAAGAATTGACCCACAGACAACCTCTAACCCTGATTTTTATCAGTTTTTAATCGCATCTGTGGCACCTCGCCCTATTGCATTTGTCAGCACAATGGATAAAGAAGGCAATACCAACCTCGCGCCTTTCAGTTTTTTCAATGCTTTCAGTGCTAATCCCCCAATTGTGGTTTTCTCAGTCGGTAAGCGCGTACAGGATGGCACGACTAAAGATACCTTGAGCAACGTAGAAGAGACGATGGAATGTGTTATTAATATGGTGAGCCATAGCATTGTTCGGCAAATGACCCTCACGGCAGTTAATTATCCAAAAGGGGTGAATGAATTTGAGAAAGCAGGATTGACGCCATTGGCTTCAGATTTGGTGCGCCCATTTCGAGTGAAAGAGTCGCCCGTGCAATTGGAATGCCGCGTGGATCGGATTTTACCCTTGGGTACTGAGGGGGGCGCAGGGTGTCTGATTATTTGCAATGTTTTGTGTATCCATGTTTCTGAAGATGTGATGGATGCTGATAAAAGGCGGATTGACCCCTATAAAATAGACCTCGTAGGCAGGCTCGGTCGGGCATATTACACCCGAGCGAGTGGCGACGCTGTTTTTGAAATTGTGCAGCCTGAGCGTCCTATCGTTTTGGGCTACGATGGGCTACCCCTCAGTATTCGCCAAAGCGAAGTGTTGACGGGCAATAATATTGCTCAAATTGCCAGCCTCATAGCTTTACCACCTAAAGAAGAAATCTTAACTTTGAAAAAAGATAATCGCGTTCAAAAGATACTTTATTCGGGCAATATACTGAGGGGGTTGCATTTATTGGCTCAAGAAGAACTACAAAAAGGCAATACAGATATGGGTGCAAAATTGGCTTTGTTGAGCGATTTGGTTTAAATGGTTTTTCTTCTTGACAATGAGGAAACAATTTTCGTCGTTTATTTCCAATTGTTTGTAAAGTATTTTTTCAAAGCAGGTGCAGGGAAATTTCTTTTGTAGCTTCAATCAATTGTTATTTATTTTGCAATAAATTGATAGTCAATTTTTTTTTAATAAAAGTTATTTTTAAACATTTAACAAAACAAAAAATAGTACAGATGAAAAAATTCACGCTCATTTTAGGTTTGTTTTTAACAGCCTTCATGGTACAAGCTCAGACAGCCGATGAAATCGTCGAAAAATACATTAAAGCCGTAGGCGGTGTAGAGAAATGGAAAAAATTAGAATCCATGCGCCAAACAGGTTTTGTAGTGGTTCAAGGGATGAATATTCCATTTACAGCGTCTTCAATGCGCCCCAATATGACGCGTCAGGAAGGCGATTTTCAGGGTCAAAAATTCGTTGATGCGTTCGATGGCACTACTGCTTGGCAATGTAGCCCATTTGCAACTATGAATAAACCGACTAAAAAAACGGAAGAAGAAACAGCCGATGCTGCTAAAGAGCCGTTTGAAGATGATTTTATTGATTATAAAACCAAAGGTCATACCGTTGAGTTAGATGGTAAAGAGGAAATAGATGGCGCAAAATGTTTCAAATTGAAATTGAAACGCAAAGTAGGCGATGAAAAAATATATTTTATCGATGCTGAGAATTTTGTACCTGTTATGATTCGCTCTTTTGCTTCATCTGGTCCGATGAAAGGTCAGGCTGTCGAAACTTTTTTGAGTGATTATAAAGAAGTGGATGGTTTGATGATACCGCATACTATCGAGAACAAACTCAATGGTCAGACAGGTATGGTTATCAAAGCGGATAAAGTGGAGCTTAATCCAAAGCTTGATAAAACTATTTTTAGTTTGCCGAAGGAATAAGCCGAGGGAAACATAGTTTTAAAATAAAGAAAGAGGGTGTTGCCATTAAATGGTCAACACCCTCTTTCTTTTGTAAACATTCCAAAAGTTAAAAACTTTTGGAATGTTGTAACACATTATGAAATAAATAACTACCCCCTCAGTAAAATGCAGAACTGGAGTTCCGCGCTACGTTTCTAATTCATTTTAAAAGGTACAACCAATTGAAATTCAGGAATGGTGGCTTTAAACATTTCACCATCTATTTGGCGAACGAAAAGATAATAGCCATGCATTTTGCCCATTTCGGTAAAAAGATGCGACCATGAGACATATTGATGCGTGTCGCCTGCTGCTAAAATTGGCTGATGTCCAATCACTCCTTCTCCTTCCACTTCGCGTATCATACCATTCGAGTCAATAATATACCAGTGCCGCCTCATCAACTGAACGGTGTGTTCACTCAGATTTTGAATGTAGATGCGATAAGCGAAGATGTATTTATTTTCTATAGGTCGGCTATACTCTTCCTGATAAAAAGTCTCCACGCTTACTTTGATGCCATTTGTAACGATAGTTTCCAAGTTCATAGTTATTATTGGACTTTATTGATTTGACAAATCTAAGAAATGCAACAATAAAATTAATACTAAGTTCGGATAAATTCTAATACTATTTTTTCAGCTTGGCTGAGTGCTTTCTCTAAATCATCATTGACGATGACTTTATTGAACCGATTTTCGTAAGCTAACTCTTCGGTAGCGCGGGCAATTCGCTTACGAAGGCTTTCAGGCGTTTCAGTTTTGCGGTTTTTTAACCGTTCGAAGAGTATTTCTTTGGAAGGCGGTTTTATAAAAATAGATAACGATTCAGTAGGATAGGCTTTTTGAATATTGGTAGCCCCTTTCACATCCACGTCAAAAATAATGCATTTGCCAAGTGACCACAGCCTTTCAATTTCCAATTTCAAAGTACCATAAAATTGATTTTCATACACTTCTTCATACTCCAAAAACGCCCCCTCAGTAACAAGGCGTTTAAAATCATCAGTGGAAAAGAAGTAATAATCTACGCTATCTGTTTCATGAACTCTTTTCGCTCGATTAGTAGCCGACACAGAGAAAGCCAATTCATCAAATTTTTCTAAAAGATGATGGACAATTGTTGTTTTGCCTGCTCCCGATGGTGCAGTGACTATGATTAACTTATTCATTAAACCAAATTAGCGATTAACTCTTTCATTTTTTCCAATTCATCTTTCATTTGTACGACCAAATGTTGAATTTCTGACGAATAGGCTTTTGAACCTAAAGTATTAATTTCCCGCCCCACTTCTTGAGTGATAAAATTAAGGGTTCTACCTTTTGAAGTATTTTTTTTATCGTCTAAAGTCTCTTTGAAATAGCGGCAATGTTGCTCAAGGCGTATTTTTTCTTCCGTCACGTCTATTTTTTCGAGATAAAATAAGACTTCTTGCTCAAAACGATTTTCATCTACATTTTCTTTTCCTAAAAACTCTTCAAGATTTTGACGCAGCCGCTGACGCAATTTGACAATCCGTTCTTTTTCATAAGGTACAATGGCTTTGAGCAAATTGAGGATATTGGCTATCCTATCATACAAATCTTTCTCCATAGCACCCCCCTCAGTAAAACGGAACTTTTTGAAGTCTTCGAGTGCTTCATTGAGGGTTTGCTGTGCTACTTCCCACTCTTCATCAGGCACACCTTCTTCGTCAGTGCCGACAATATTAGGCAAGCGCAAAATAGCAGACAATAAATCGTTGGCAGGCAAATCCAATTCATGAGTCAGCCCTTTCAGTTCCTTGTAATATTTTTTGAAAAGCTCATGATTCAAAGCAAAATCATCTTCTCCAGTAAGCGATTTGATATTAATGGATACATCAATCTTCCCACGCTCAGCCTGATCAGTGAGGATACGGCGAAGTTCTATTTCTTTAGCCTTATAATTATAAGGCATTTTGAAACGGATATCCGTCATTTTAGAATTCAAAGCGCGCACCTCAATGGTGATGCTTTTATCGTCAAAAGTACGAGTTGCCCGTCCGTAACCGGTCATTGAAAGGAGCATATTACAACAGTTTATGATAAATGAAGCGCAAAGATAACAAAAGGTCTGTAAGTGTTGCGAATTTGGCAGTTTCATGATTTTTTTGAAGTAAAAAAAATTTTTTTTGAAAAAAAATTACATAAAGTGTTGATAATCAATCAAATACCTGTATTTTCGTTTCACTATTCGCACATGAGGCACTTTCAACCCTATTATTAATCATTTTTTTTACTGAAAACTATCATTTTTGTTAAATGACAGAAGCATTAGCATACTATCAGCGTGAGCCAATGCGAGTGAATTTTTTGTGCATTTTACATATATATTTAAAATAAATTTTAAAAATAAAATACAATTGTAAATTGGCTCAAAATTTGCCTTTTCCTTATAAAGTATTGATTTTCAAATATATAAAGCATTGAGAATTAATTTTTTTTAATAATTTTTTGAAAAAAAGTTGCGCAAATATTTTTTTATATCAAAATAAAAATGAGAAATTTGCCGCGCTTTTGACAAAACGAAAGAGATACTGAACTAAAATTTATAATTTATTCAAAATCAATTCATAATGAGAAAAGCTGACATTGTAACAGCAATTTCTGAGAAAACCGGACTCGCCAAAGTAGATGTATTGGTAACACTTGAAACGTTCTTCAACGAAGTACGTGACACGATGGGCAGTGGAGAAAATGTTTATATTCGCGGTTTCGGGTCTTTCGTCATCAAACGCCGCGCACCTAAAATGGGTCGGAATATCAAACGTGGCAAAACAGTTCAGATTCCTGAGCATTTCATTCCTTCTTTCAAACCTGCAAAAGTATTTACTGAGCATGTGAAAAGCAAGGTGAATTCATTGCCAAGCGACGAAGGCGCTGACGATTAAAGACACTCAGATTAAGGCTCTTTATTGGGATATTGAAATAACATCACGTTTCGATATCCCAATATTTGTTTTTAGTATGACCAAAAGTGCCCTAAAACTACTGGCATAGTTTACAGAGCATTTTGAAAATTTAGTTTTAATTTACAATGAACAAACAACAACTCATTGTCGTCGGCTCGGCGATTGCCCTATTTTTTATCCTCTATTTTGGCTGCGACACCAAAACCACAGAGCAAAAAGCCATCGCTCAATCTCGCGCTCTTACCACCGAAGCTTTAGATATTAAAAGCCATGCTGAAACCACTTTAGCCTCACTCGACGCTGCACAAAAGATGAGTATTCAATCAATAATGGCTCAATCACCTACAAAAAGCAGCGATTCAATCAATATTTTGAAGCAACTTTCAGGTGCTTGGCACGATGCTAAGCATGATGAAATAGCGGCGTGGTATGCCGAACAAATAGCGGATTTTGAAAAAACGGAGGAGGCTTGGAGCATTGCAGGAGCCAATTATCATTTAGCCATCACTCAAAATGAGGATAAGCAGATGCGGAATTTTTGTACACAGCGAGCAGTGAATGCTTTTCAAAATGCTATTTCGATTAATCCCACTAAATTAGATAATAAAATAAATTTGGCTTTATGTTATACTGAAAATCCACCGCAGGACAACCCCATGAAAGGTATTCTGTTGCTTCGAGATTTGGATAAAGAAAATCCCGACAATATAGCTGTCAATTTGCAATTAGCTCGTTTGGCTATCAAAACAGGGCAATTTGATAGAGCCATCGTGCGCTTAGAATCCGTTTTGACAAAAGAGCCGAACAATAAAAAAGCCGTTTGTCTATTAGCCGATGCTTATGCAGGTAGTCAAAATGCTAAAGCATCTGAGATGATGAAGAAATGTGAAAGTTTATGACCCCTCAGTATAAGCCTTGATGAATGGGATAAAATGAGTTTTTTATTAGAAAAGACTTTTTTTAGTTAAAATTGTCATTTTAATTTTTACCTTTGCGCTTCAATTTGAAAATGCTTATAATACATTTTTAATATTACAAAAATGTATTTAGCTAAATAATATTTTTCATTCATTAAAAGATAGAACACATGCCTTGTGGAAAAAAACGGAAGCGTCATAAAATAGCGACGCACAAGCGTAAGAAGAGATTGCGTAAGAATCGTCACAAGAAGAAGAAGTAATCTGATTTTCTAACCCTGATGAGCGTTTGCAAGATAAGAGGCAATAGCTTTGAGGTCGGGGTGTTTTTTACTTCAAGTCAGAGTTGATTTGTGACAAAATCAAAAGAAATTCAAAGGAATGTCGGAAGAAAATCGTCTTTCGGCGTTCCTTTCAGTATTAGGGGTCTGTTATATTTCGGCTTGTTCCCTCTTTTTTCAACCTCAAAGCCTAAAGATATTCGGGGAACTTGTCTGAAATGGTAACATCAAAATTTAGATTTGACTCGTTTCTAACCCAAACGCCCTTTTAAAGTTTAACCTTGTTCCATCCCATGATTTTAGTCAAATCTTTACTTAAAACCCTTACTTTTCAGAATTATTAAAAGCCTTGTTTTAAATAATACCAACTTAATGTAATCAAAAGGCAAATTAATGTTCTGACTTCTAACTCTGAACTCGACAATTAAAAACTTCCCCTCTGGCAAGCTCTCTTTGCCCCTGCATTGCCCATCAGTCAAACCAGTACGATTGTGGAAAAAGAACTTGTTATCCACTCTACGCCTACTGAGGTTGAAATCGCACTTCTCGAAGACGGAAAATTAGTTGAACTGCATCACGAAGAAATTAGCAATGATTTTGCCGTTGGCGATATTTTTATCGGCAAAATCAGAAAATTGATGCCCGGGTTGAACGCTGCATTCGTGGACATTGGTCATAAGAAAGATGCTTTTTTGCATTATACTGACATGGGACCAAAACTCAAAAATGTCCTCAAATATACCGATGGTGTTCTCTCTAATGGCTACAATACTGCTAATCTCGACAATTTTAGAATCGAACCGGATATAAACAAAAACGGTAAAGTGGACCAAGTGCTGGCAAAACGCCAACATATATTGGTGCAGATTCTGAAAGAACCTATCGGAACGAAAGGACCAAGGTTGAGTTGTGAAATCACTATCCCAGGTCGGTTTCTTGTACTCACTCCTTTCACGGATGTGATAGCAGTATCGAAGAAAATTTCCAGTTCTGAAGAGCGAAAAAGGCTTCAAAATATAGCGGAGAGTATCAAACCTAAGAATTTTGGCGTCATCGTGCGCACGGCTGCCGAAGGTAAAAAAACGGCAGAGCTGCACGAAGAGATGTTGCAAATGACCTCCAAATGGGAGAAAATCTTTTTGCAACTCAAACAGGCAACGCCGCCTACCAAGCTCCTCAGCGAGCTTGACAAAACAACCAGTATATTGCGCGATTTGCTGAACGATACGTTTACGCGCGTAATTGCTGACGACAAAGACACTTACGAAGGTGTCAAAAATTTTCTTGCAGGTTTTGCACCTGATCAAATAAAAATTGTTCAGCAATACAAAGGAGCGAAGCATATTTTTGACCATCATGGCGTTCATCGTCAAATAAAAGCCTCATTTGGCAAGGCAGCAACGATGCCGAGCGGCGCGTATCTTATTATCGAGCATACTGAAGCCATGCACGTGGTAGATGTCAACAGCGGTCATAAAGTCGGTTCGCAATCCAGCGACGATGCTATTTTGGCTGTCAATGTAGAAGCAGCTGAGGAGATTGCCCGGCAGTTGCGTTTACGCGATTTGGGCGGTATTATTATTGTGGATTTCATTGATATGAAAGACCCTGAGCATAAGAAAGAACTTCAAAATGTGATGAAGAACTTTATGGTCAAGGATCGTGCGCAGCACACCATACTACCCCTCAGTAAATTCGGCTTAATGCAGATTACACGCCAACGCGTTCGACCTGAATTGAAAATTAATACGGCTGAAATTTGCCCATCTTGCAACGGCACAGGCAAGGTACAACCAACCGTTTTGTTGACGGATGATATTGATAGAGACCTCGACTTTATCCTATTGTCTCGTCCGAAAGGTAAATTGTTCCTACATGTACACCCTTTTGTAGAAGCATATTTGAAAAAAGGCTTCCCAAATAAAGTATGGAAGTGGTATTTCAAATATCAACGTTGGATTACGATGGTGCCCGAACCTGAATATCCACTCACGATGTTTAAATTTTTCGATGATCATGAAGATGAGATTCGATTAGGATAAAAAATCAAAAGCTCGTAAGGATTGTTCCTTGCGAGCTTTGTTTTTTTAAAATTTTTTCTTTAGCTTTGTCATATCAAAATAATATAAAATGAATGGAATAAAAGATATTGTAGAACGCTCGACTTTTGGCGTGTGTAGTTATTTGGGAGAAAAAATGAATATTGCTTCGTCGCGCGTGCGTTTGTATTTTATTTATGCTTCGTTCGTCACGCTCGGCTCGCCCGTTATTTTCTATCTTATCCTCGCCTTTTGGGTGAATATTCGCCGTTATATCAAGCGGCATAGAGATGCATTTTTTGGTTGACCCCCTCAGTATTTTCATGTTTTTACACCAAATCTATATGTCATTTTAGAATCAGATATATTTCATAGTGCATTAATTTCATCTTCGTTTAAGCCTGTATAGGTTTTAATTTTTTCTATAGGCTCACCATTCAATTTCATTAAACGAGCAAATGTAATATTACTTTCAGCTTTCCCCTCAGCCATGCCTTTTATTTTAGCTGCTGCCTCTGCCTTAGCAACTCTTTCATTTTCCAATCGAACAGCGTAAGCATTATTGGCTACTATAATTTCAAATGCCGCTCTTTTTTCAGGGGTCATGTAGCGCGTATCCAATTCATGGAGCGCAATTTTCAACCATTCCTCTGTCCAAAATTGTGGATATTGAGTAGGTTCATCTATGACGTTGAGCATTTTCATTGTAAAAATTAATTTTTCTAAATCTGAAGGTTACTTTAAAACCATAGTCGGACGTGAAAGGAATAAATCGGTCGTTTTCGCTGAGTAATGTCATCATAACTCAAATATACAATTTTTCAAGAAAATTAAGAAATTTTCTTGTTTTTACTGAGGGGGTGTTAAAAAAGCCGCCACGACATATCGAAACGGCTTTTAAAGTATTCAAAATCAATGTTTTATGCTTCAATATGAACGGCAATGCTCAACTCTTCCAATTGCTTATCATCAATCACGGAAGGTGCATCTATCATAATATCGCGCCCTTGATTGTTTTTAGGGAAAGCAATAAAATCGCGAATCGAATTGCTACCCGACATCACCGCACACAAGCGATCGAAACCAAAAGCAATGCCGCCATGAGGTGGCGCACCAAATTCAAACGCTCCCAGTAAGAAACCGAATTTGGCTTCTGCTTCTTCCTCCGTCATGCCGAGCAAAGTGAAGTTTTTAGACTGCAATTCACGGTCATAAATACGGATAGAACCGCCGCCGATTTCAACACCATTCAGGACTAAATCATAAGCATCCGCCCGCAAGTTTTTCATCGTTTCATGGTCACCATTGAGCATCGAAGGGATTTGCTCACGCTTAGGCGATGTGAACGGATGGTGCATCGCATAAAAGCGTTGCGTCTCCTCGTCCCATTCCAACAATGGAAAATCTACGACCCATAATGGCTTAAATACTGAGGGGTCACGCAAGCCTTTGCGCGAACCAATTTCTAAGCGCAATTCACTGAGTTGCTTACGAGTTTTATCCGTTTCACCACTTAAAATGAACAACACGTCACCATTTTTAGCACCAAATCTTTCACCCCAAGCTCTCAAATCTTCATCTGAATAAAATTTAGAAATAGGCGATTTCACTGTACCATCTTCTTCAAATTTGACATAAATCATGCCTTTAGCACCGATTTGAGGGCGTTTTACGAAATCCGTCAATTCACCCAACGTTTTATTGGTGTAAGTAGAAGCCACGCCTTCAGCGCAAATACCGACGATTAATTCAGCCGAATCAAATACGGAAAAGCCTTTATTTTTAGCCACATCATTCAGCTCCATAAACTCCATTCCGAAGCGAATATCTGGCTTATCCGAGCCATAACGCTTCGCCGCCTCATCATATGTCATGCGTGGGAATGCAGGCAAATCAACATTCAAAGCCGTTTTGAAAACGTGTTTTGTCAAACCTTCAAAGGTGTTCAAAATATCTTCTTGCGTTACGAACGACATTTCGCAATCTATCTGAGTGAACTCAGGTTGACGGTCTGCTCGTAAATCTTCATCCCTAAAACATTTCACGATTTGAAAATATTTATCAAAACCAGACACCATCAGTAGCTGCTTAAACGTCTGAGGCGATTGCGGCAAAGCATAAAATTGCCCTGCATTCATGCGGCTTGGCACCACGAAATCCCTTGCACCTTCGGGCGTAGATTTAATCAAATTAGGCGTTTCGACTTCAATAAAATCTTCACCGCTCAAATATTTACGCACCTCAATAGCCACTTGCGAACGGAAAAATAGATTTTTCTGCACAGCCGCCCGCCGCAAATCCAAGTAACGATATTTCATGCGAATATCGTCGCCGCCGTCCGTATCATCTTTAATGGTGAAAGGAGGTGTTTTTGAAACGTTCAAAACCTCGAGCGTAGCCGCCACGACTTCAATATCGCCTGTCGGGCGGTTCGGATTTTTCGCTGTCCGCTCACGCACCGTGCCAACCACTTTGATGACATATTCACGTCCGAGGCTCGCCGCTTGCTTATTCAGCGTTTCGTTATTTTCAAAAACGACTTGCGTGATGCCGTAGCGGTCGCGCAAATCCACGAAAGTCATGGGTCCGAAAGCGCGGGTAGCATCCACCCAAGCACTCAATGTTACTTCTTTTCCAGCATCCGAAAGGCGTAATGCGCCACAATTGTGCGTTCTGTACATATTATTTTTAATTTTTATTAAAATCTGATTGTCTAATTTTAAGCACTACGCAATGGAGTCCAGCGGACTCTTACGTTTGTAGCAAAAATAAAATACTTTTTTACGAGTCCAGCGGACTCGCACATAATATTATGTGTGTAACGTATTATGTGCGAGTCCGATGGACTCGGGAGAACTTGTTCATTAATATCCCTACAAACGTAAGAGTCCGCTGGACTCTCTATTTTTAAGAACTTATAATAGACACCCCCTCAGTATTTACATCACTTTTACCCCATTTTCAAAATAAGAGTTGCAAAGGTAAGTCTAAATTTTACACTAAAAACACTCATTGCCTTGTGTTTTATGAAAATCCTATTCAAATTTTTAGCTTTGCACTAAAATTGATATTCTTTTAAAATTCTAAAATCCCTTTTGAAATGAAAAAATGGCTTATTCTAACACTTTTTGTTTTAATTTCAGTAAAAATAATAGCTCAAGAATCTGAAGAGAACAGCGTTTATGCACCTATTTCTGAATGGAAATTGGGCGATGCCTTCACGCTCGTATCCGATGCGAATGTCCGTGAAAAGGCTTCTACGCAAAGCCCCGCGCTCACGCAATTGCCCATTGGTTCAGCTATTAAAATTGAAAAAGTCACCACCGATTCCTTCACATTGAATGGTTTCAGAGCACCCTGGTGTCAAATCACTTATGATAATGGTAAAAAGAAAGGCTATTTATGGGGTGGCTTTATTGCTACTTTGGTGCTCAAAATGCAATATGCGTATGGCGAGACTGAGGGGGTCACTTTCCTCGGCGGCGTGGGTTCTTGGAATGAGAAAAAGTACGAAATGACGATGCAACTTCGGGCTTGTAAAAATGGAAAAGAGCTGAATCGAGTCGAGTTTTTAACGCCCGGCGATGTCAGTTTTAATTGTAAACTGAAAGAAGAAAATGCTGGCACGATGAAAAATGTCCTCACCGCCCTCACTTTTTCAACAGGCTACGAAGCCTGCGGGTATCCTTGGGGCGACAACTTGATTTTTTATACAAAAGATAATAAATTGACCCGAATACTGGCTACCACGAGTGTTTCAGATGCTGGAGCATTTTATCAAACTGAACAATTTGTCCTCCCGAGCGATAGAGGTGGTATCAATAATTATATCATCGTCACGAGCGATAGTGCGGAGATGGCAGAAAATGGTGAGAATTACGAAACTAAAAATCAAAAATATACCATAACGCTTTACAAATGGACTGGCGTTAAATTGCAAAAAGTGAAATAATGATGAATGATGAATGATGAATGATGAATTGTGCAAATAATTGATTATCAATACTTTAAGTATCTAAAATCTAATGTCTATTTTCTCCCGAAGGGATACCTTTGGTATAATATCTTCTTTTATGGCAAAATATTCAACGCTTTCTCAGATACAAACTGACATCCGAAACGGTCAAACGAGCATACTTCAGGTGGCGGAATATTACTTGCGCCAAATTGAAGATACGCAACGGCTCAATGCTTATATCGAAGTATTTACAGATGAAGTGGTGGAAAGAGCCATCGAATTGGATAAAAAATTTCGCCATCATCCTGAGCGCATGGGGCGGTTGTTCGGGGCGGTCATTTCTATAAAAGATGTGATTTGCTATGCGGGTCATGAAGTCACCGCAGCGAGTAAAATACTGAGGGGGTTCAAAAGTATGTTTACGGCTACGGCTTTGGAACGGCTTTTAGCTGAAGACGTCATCATCATCGGGCGCACCAATTGCGACCAATTTGCTATGGGCAGCGACAATACCAACTCCGTGTATGGCGTGGTGCACAATGCGGCGGACGAAACGCGTGTGGCAGGCGGTTCGTCGGGTGGCGCGGCAGTGGCGGTGCAAGCAGATACTTGCTTGGTGGCATTGGGTTCAGACACGGGCGGCTCGGTGCGTCAGCCAGCGGCGTGGTGCGGCGTAGTAGGTATGAAGCCGACTTACGGACGCATTTCAAGGCATGGTTTATTGGCTTATGGGTCTTCTTTTGATCAAATTGGGGTGGTCAGTCATTCGGTGGATGATGCGGCATTGTTCCTCGAAATCATGGCTGGAAGCGATGAATTTGATGCCACCGCCAGTCAAAAACCTGTTGATAAATATGCTGATAAAGTCAATAATTTTAAAAAAGAATATAAAATCGCTTATTTTGATAAAGCCTTGAATCCCAATGGTTTAGATAAAGAAGTGTATGAAAAAATACAAAAAAGCATTGATATACTGAGGGGTCAAGGGCATACCGTCGAAGCCGTTGATTTTGAATATTTGGACTATATTATTCCTGCCTATTATGTGCTCACGACTGCTGAAGCATCTACGAATTTGAGCCGTTTCGATGGCATTCGCTACGGGCATAGAGCCGAAGGCGTAACGACCTTGGAGGAGACCTACAAACGCTCTCGTACTGAGGGGTTCAGCGAGGAAGTGAAGCGGCGGATTATGCTCGGCACGTTTGTTTTAAGCTCGGGTTATTACGACGCCTATTATACCAAAGCGCAAAAAGTGAGGCGATTGATAGCTGAAAGAACTTTCGATATTTTCAAGGAATATGATTTTATCCTCATGCCCGCTGCCCCTACCCCTGCTTGGAAAATCGGCGAAAAATCTGATGATCCTGTGGCGATGTATTTAGCCGATATTTTCACGGTGCAAGCGAATATGGTCGGCATTCCAGGCATTGCTGTGCCGATTGGTCAAAATACTGAGGGGTTGCCAATTGGTCTGCAATTTATGGCTGATAAATGGGAAGAGAGCGAATTGATGGCTTTTGCTAAATATTTTATGCAACTTATATAGTCGTAGTGCCAAACTCCAGTTTCGATTTTTCCTCCCATTTTGTCTTTAAAATGTCGCGAATTGTCTTTTAAATACAAATTTTGTCTTACAAATGTCGCGAATTGTCGCGTATTTTTTTTCTTAAATTAGAATATTCGGAACAATTGATTTTTTCTTTTCTATATTATACCTTTTTACCTCTGGAGTCGGAACTGGAGTTCCCCGATACAAAATATAACGTAGGGGTAACCTCCTCCTCAATTGTCCTATCTAAGAATGAAATTAAAAATTAAGAAATCACCAAAAATTTAGGACAATCATGAAAAAAAATTATGTTTTCCCTGTCATGTTTTTATTACTTTTAAGCGGCTGTAACAAAGAAGATGTCGTCGGAACGGGTCTCATTTTAACAGAAAATAGAACTTTTGTAGGCAATTTCAGCAAAATTGAAGTAAAAGGGGCTATTGATGTAAAAATTAAACAAGGCGATTCGCTTAAAATAGTTGTTAAAGATTATGAAAATCTGTTGCCTCAACTTGAAACGCAGGTCGTCAATAACACTTTGATTATTAAATATTCAGACGCTGTTTTTAATTATACCAATCATTGGGTCAACCATTCTAACGGCGAAGTGACACTGATAATGCCGCGTTTGACCCATCTGAAAGCCAGTGGCAGTAGCCATATCAGCACTATTGGCAACTATAATTTTGATGAATTAGGCATTAATATCAACGACGCGGGCGATATATTTTTACAAGGTACTGCTAAAAAAATGCAAATAAAAGTCTCCGATTTGGGCGATATTCGGGCGTTCGGTTTGCCGACGGATACTGTCAATATTGTTATTTCAGATAAAGGTTCGGGGCAGGTGAATGTGAAAAATAAATTAGACGTCAGCGTCTCTGATATTGGCAATTTGGTTTATAAAGGTGACCCCTCAGTATCTTCGCGTATATCAGATTTAGGAAAGGTTAGAAAATTTTAAAAAACCAAATATTTGTGCAACTGATTGAAAAACAAGTAGTTACGTCTTTCAAAATAGACGATGAGTCGGCGTTTGAGCAATTGTTCCGAGCGTATTATCCTCGCCTGTGTGCCTTCGCTGGTACGTTATTGGAAGACCGTGCAGAAGCGGAGGAAGTGGTACAAACGATGTTTTGTCGGCTTTGGGAACAGCGAACGAGCCTCGAAGTGACCAGCTCGGTGCAGGCGTATCTGTTCCGAGCTGTTCGCAATGCGAGTCTGAATCAGATTAAAAAAACGCAAATTAGAGATGCTTACAAAGTCATGAATTTAGATAATCTCAATCAAAATCCCGATTTTCAACCTGACCGAATGACGGAATCGGCACTCAGCCAACGCATCGAAAAAGCGATTGCTGAACTGCCCGAACAGTGCCGTCTGGTTTTCAAACTCAGCCGTTTTGAAGATATGAAATATAAAGAAATCGCCGAGCATCTGAATATTTCTATTAAAACTGTCGAGAATCAAATGGGGAAAGCATTGAAAAGATTGAGGTTGGATTTGGTTGATTTTTTATGTTTTGTGGTTGCTTATTTATATTTTATAGGGAAATAAAAAGGATTCAAAATAAATAAAAATGAACGCATTTTTACCTGAAATAGATGACCTCATCGGCAAAGTTTTGACCGATGAAGCGACAGTCATAGACAAGGAAAAACTGAGTCAATGGCTGGATGCTGCCAGCGAAAATCGGCAGTACTTCGACGATTTGAAACAGTTGTGGACGAAGGCGGGTGATGCTTTGCCCCCTGAGTATTCAGGCTCTATGGCAGTAGATACTGATGTGGCTTGGGCAAAGGTTCAAAATCAGATTCATGCACCTAAACCATTGACAATCAAGTGGTTATCAATAAATAATATTTTAAAAATAGCGGCAGCCGTTGCATTTTTAACCACAGCTTACTTGGTTTTTATTGAAAAAAACAAGCCGATTGAGCAGAAATATATGGCTGAAACAACAGTGAAAACAGAAACTTTAGCAGACGGTTCAGTCATTACTTTGAATAAAAAATCAAGTATTTCAACTTCATTTTCTAAGACTGTACGCCGTGTGAAAATGGTGGGCGAGGCTTATTTCGCCGTAGCGCATGATATTGAAAAACCGTTTGTGATTGAGGTCAAAACTTTAGAGGTTAAAGTAGTCGGCACTGCATTTAATATTGATAATTTGTCGCAACCCAATAAAGTAATTGTTGTCGTTGAAGAAGGGATTGTGGAGGTGAAAGGGCAAGGTGCTGGGCTTCGATTGACAAAAGGACAGAAAGCGGTTTATGATATTTTGACAGCATCATTTGAAGAAAGTGATAATACGGATAAAAATGTCACGGCTTATAAAACGCGTCGCTTGGATTTTGAGACTGAAAAACTGAAAAACGTAGTCGAAAAAATAAACAAATTGTTTGGACATAATATAGAAATTGCGTCGTCTGCTCTTGAAAACTGTGAAATTACAACCGTTTATGAAGGGCAGGATTTAGAGTTTTTCTTTAATGAAATTATAGGCGAAAGCATGAATATTGAGGTTGAAAAGCAAGGAGATAGGATTATACTTAGGGGTAAGGGTTGTGATTAAATATTTAAATAAATATGTTGACACTCCGTGTCAGGAAGAGCCTTTTCTAATACGGATTATTATAAACATATTGACTCTCCGAGTCATTAAAAGCGAAAATTAAAATGACTCGGAGAGTCAAAATGTTTATAATAACCACAGAATTTAAGATTTCCTGCTGATACGTAGTATCAAAAAATTCATTATACAACCCCGAGTTATTGGCAAACTTTACAAACCTATAAGATTTTGAAAATCTTATAGGTTTTGTACATTCAAATCCTTGATTATTAGGGATTTTCTTAGTGAAAATTAAAATTTTATGAGAAAAAACAAACACTTGTTGCCCTTGATTCTATTTTTTTCAACGACTTTTTACTCTCTTTTTAGCAAAAATATGGCGCAAACGCGCCATCAAGCCACGCATAGCGTGATGGCGCAAAATGCGCTCACTGAAAGCATGACTGAGGGGGGTATGGCTGCTCCTATACTTGAACGAAGCGTGACGATTAGGGTTGTCAATATGCCTTTGGGCGATGTTTTGAAAGATATTTCTACTCAAGCAGGTTTCTATTTTTCTTACAATGCCCATATATTTAATGCTGAAAAAAAAGTATCGTTGAGTGTCGAATCTGAAAAAGTGCGGACTGTTTTGACCAATCTTTTGGGCAATAATTTTCAATTTAAAGAAAAAGGCAATTATCTGATTATTCAAAAACTCAAAGCCGATGAGCAACTCATTGGCGGCTATATCAGCGATAAAAAAACGGGTAAAAAGCTATCGAACGTGACGGTTTACGATAAAAAAACGCTGGCTTCAGCGACAACGGATAGCGCGGGCTATTATGAAATTATTACTCGCAAACCCATTCAACAACTCTCCATCGCTCGCTATAATTATGGCGATACAGTTCTGCAAGTGCGAAGTGAAAAAGCAAGCCCTCAAAATATTGATGTGTCTTTACTGCCTAAAATAGAGGTTGAATCGAGAGAAATACAAGCAAATAGTGATGAAATTGTAGAAAAAACGCCTAAAACCGAAGATTTTACAGAGCAAACGCTTATTTCCAATTTGCAAATCAATCAAGCCATTCGACGGACTGTGAGTGAACTTCAGCGCATCAATGAACTGAATATTCAAGAACCCCTCAGTAGAAAATGGCAAGCGTCGCTCGCGCCTTACGTGGGTACAAACTTGGCTTTGAGTGGCAACGTGGTCAATGATTGGTCAGTAAATGCGACGGTCGGTTACTCAAAGGGAAATAATAAAATGGAGGTAGCGGGCGTGGGAAATATCAGTCAAGGCGATGTAAAAGGTGTGCAATTGGCGTCACTTTTTAATATTGTCAAAGGGAATATGAAAGGAATTCAAGCCTCTGCTATTATCAATCGGACGAGGAAAGTGAGTGGTTTTCAAGTAGGTGGCATTACAAATTATTCAGATACAATACTGAGGGGTCTCCAAATTTCAGGCATTAATAATTATGCAGAGATAGGTAGCAGAGGCGTTTTTCAAGTGGCTGGCATGTACAACAAAACGGCAGAAGGACGCACTTTTTTCCAAGCGGCTGCGGTGGGTAATAAAGCTGATACAGTAGGCATCCAAATTGGTTTGATTAATCATGCGAATAGACTGAGGGGTCTTCAAATTGGCTTGATTAATAGAGCAGATACGGCGGATGGGGTGCTGTTGGGTTTGATTAATATTGTCAAAAAAGGCTATCATGTGCTTGAATTTTCGAGCAATGATGTCACTTATGGCAATATTTCTTTCCGCACAGGCACTCGCTGGTTTTATACTATTTATGCTTTGGGTGGGCAACCTCAACTCGGTCAAAAAACCAATATTTTGAGCGGTGGCATGGGCTTAGGCACGAGTATTTGGTTTGGCAAAACAGTAGCCCTCACTTTGGATGCTACGGCACATCGCTATTGGATTGACCCGCTTTTTGAAAATCGAGGTGGTTTGGTTCGCTTGGCTCCTGCCCTCAATTTACAAATTACGAAGCGGGTTGGAATTGGCTTTGCCCCTACTTGGAATACCTATTTTCTTAATTCAAAAAATCAAACTGCAAATGATATTTCAATGATAAAAAAGAACCTTATCCCTGAAAAAGCCAAACTTTCAGGCGATAAATATGAGTGGTGGGGCTGGTCAGTGGGTTTGCGGTTTTTCTAATAAAGTTTCTAATTTCATGCCCCTTGAGCCTTTGATTAAAATGCAAGTTTCGTTTTCAAACTTTTTGTTTTGAAACCATTGCATGGCGTTTTCAGTTTCATCAAAATGTACCCCCTCCTGCCACGCTCCGCTCGCAGTGACAATATTTACTCTTCCAAATTCATGTCCAACTGTTACTAACTCATTGAAATTCAATGACTTAGCCAATTCTAAAATAGAAATATGTTCTCTCAAACTTTCCTCTCCGAGTTCGCGCATATCGCCGATGATGGCAATTTTATAGGTTTGAGGCATTTTTGAAAGATTCAAAAGAGCTTGTTTCATGCTCGATGGATTGGCATTGTAAGCATCCATAATGAGCGTTGCGCCCTTATATTCCATGAGTTGAGAACGATTCATGCTGGGCACATAATTTTCTAAAGCATTTTTAATTTTGCTTGTCGGTACTTTAAAATATTTACCGACTGCCACTGCCGTAGCGATGTTCGCAAAATTATATTCGCCGATTAAATTGGTCGTGGCATACACCATTTCACCTTTTGAATTAAGAAAACCGACTTTCAAAAAGCCTTTTGAAGCCTCCAAAGTGATTTCATACTGAGGGGTAGTCATAGAGGGTGCATGGCTGAGGCAGTATGTTATGACACGTGAGGCACTTTGAGGTAGGCATTCCATTAAATATGGCTCATCTTGATTCAAGAAAATAGTGCCAAGATGCATTTCAAGCCAACGATACATCTCAGATTTCCCTTTTTTCACCCCTTCAAAACCGCCAAAACCTTCTAAATGCGCTTTGCCCATATTGGTGATTAAGCCATGTGTTGGCTCGGCTATTCTGCACAATAAATCAATCTCCCCTTGGTGGTTCGCCCCCATTTCGATGATGGCGACTTCATGATCAGCATTGAGTTGCAGAAGGGTCAACGGCACGCCAATATGGTTATTAAAATTGCCTTTTGTAAAATGAGTATTGTATTGACTCGACATTACGGCAGCCATTAATTCTTTCGTGGTTGTCTTTCCGTTTGAGCCTGTAATAGCGATAATTGGGAAATCAAATTGGCGGCGATGATGCCTTGCCAAATCTTGGAGTGCGGTCAAAACATCGTCCACTAAAAAGTAGCGATCATCTTTTTTGAAGCTAATATTGTCAATAACGGCGCATATTGCTCCCAATTCTAAGGCTTTTTCTGCGAAAACATTCCCATCGAAGGTATCGCCTTTGAGTGCAAAAAAGATGCACCCCTCAGTAATTTGACGGGTATCGGTCGTGACGGTCTGGTATTCTTGAAATATTTTATAGAGATTTTCTATCATTTTAAACTTTGAATTATAGCTATTACGTTTAGGAAGCCGCGAATTTAACGAATTTACGAATTTTACCAATTTAGGTGTTGACTTTTATATTTATTAAAAATTAAAAACCCGAAAAGCATTCGATTGCGATTCGGGTTTTTGATTCTAAAACGTTATTTTTTAAGATAAATTCTACCAAAAAATAGTATAAAGTGCAGCTAAAATACCTAAAACGATTAAAGCACCTGCAGCAAAACCATTCGACATTTTGAACATAGATGAGTCGATTTCCAAGCCTTTTGGATTGTTTTTGCTCTTCTCATCGGAAAGACTAATGATAACCATACCGATAACAGAAAGAACAAATACGAAACCCATACGGTCAATAAAAGGAATTTCATATACACCTTTATCATTAAGCGCTGCAAAACCTAAATTCGCTAATCCTGATAAATCCATAAAATTAGGCAATGCCTTAAATATGCACGACATGATAAAACCGCCCAATGTTGCGAATAAAGCGGCATTTGCTGTCGTGCGTTTCCAGAAGAAACCTAAAATGAACATGGCGAAAATACCAGGAGATAAGAAGCCCGTATATTCTTGAATAAACTCGAAACCACCTTTTTTATCGATGCCCATAAACGGCGAAATGATAACCGCAAGAATGAGAGAGACAATAATAGCAGTGCGTCCTACGCTCACCAATTGCTTTTCATCAGCATCTTTATTAATTACTTTTTTATAAATATCTAAAGTAAAAATAGTCGAAATCGAGTTGGCTTTGCCCGCTAACGATGCAACAATAGCGGCTGTCAAGGCAGCAAAAGCCAAACCTTTCAGACCTGGACCCAATAAATTCATCATCACAGGGTACGCATTGTCTTGAGATAATGAACCATCTTTTCCTAACATTTCTGATTGCAATAAACCTTTTTGATGCAATACAAATGCAGCAATACCAGGCAAAACCACAATAACTGGCATGAGCAATTTCAAAAATGCAGCGAAAAGGATACCGCTCCGAGCCGTTTTCAAATCCGCCCCAAGTGCCCGCTGCGTAATGTATTGATTGCAACCCCAATAGTTGAGGTTGATAATCCACATACCGCCAATCAAAATACTCAAGCCAGGAAGGCTCATATAGTTAGGATTCGATTTGTCAAAAACCATATGAAAATGGTCTGGCGTTTTGTCCATCATCACACCCAATCCACCCATGACACCATCCACGCCAAATTCTTTAGACACCATATTGACTGCTAAATAAGTGGTCGCTAAACCGCCAATGATGAGGAAAACAACTTGAACAACGTCGGTGTAGCCAATGACTTTCATACCACCGAGCGTAATGAACAAAGCAAATAGTGCCAATCCAAGCATACAAACAGTGAAGTTGATGCCTGAAATAGAATTAACCGCTAAAGCACCTAAATATAAGATAGCAGTCAAGTTCACGACAACATACAATAAAAGCCAAAATATCGCCATCACCATACTCACGCGACTATCGTATCTTTTTTCAAGAAACTGAGGCATCGTGAAAATATGGTTTTTCAAATAGATTGGCATGAAGAAAATGGCGACAATCATAAGCGTTGCCGCTGCCATCCATTCGTAGGTGGCAATGGCTAAACCCATTTTAAAACCATTACCACTCATCCCGATAAACTGCTCGGCAGAAATATTGGATGCGATGAGCGAAGCACCGATAGCCCACCAAGTGAGCGAGCCTTCAGCGAGAAAATAATCTGCTGAACTTGTTTCAGCCTTTTTTTTGCGATTATAAATCCAATAACCATAAGTGGCTACCACGATAAAATAAAAGAGAAAAACGAAATAATCTAAAGTTTGGAGACCTGTTTGCATATTAAAATTGGTTGTTTAAAAATTTTTCAAGCGAATTTTCGCAAATAATAATTGTTAAAAAGACACTAACTTTGAGGAGCGAATTTAGAATAAAAATCGCTTTTCAAAGTATTTATCTAAAATAAATTTCTTTTTTAGACGAAATTTCAAAATATTAAATGATTTAATAGAATTTATCAAAATCAAAAAAATGTTAATATTTAAGTGCATTAACATTTTTTTGACTAAATTATGATGAAAATTTAAAAAATGTGACTTATCTTTGTATCATATTTAATGATAGCACTTGAATATTTATTTTTCATTTTTACCCTAAATCAGTTAAAAGATATAAAAAAAGAGACTGAATATTTAATAAAAAAATTTGTGTGTAATTATTTTTTTACCTAAATTTGTTTTATAAAATTTTTTTAGTTTTTTTTCTAAGGAAAATGTGACTTATAAAAGCTATCTCGTCAAAATGTCAACAACAGAAAATAAGATTTCTGTTAATTAAAAAAAAAATCAACTATTATAAATCTTTTTTGTTAAAGATAGCGTAGTTAGATTATAAAAAGATTTTAATGTTCCTGATTTAGTTCAGGATTATTATATGTAGATTGTTTTCATTTGGTTTTTTGGGGTTATACAGGGTGCGTTCGCTCAGCGAATTGTCGCCCTGTTTTTTTTGTGCCGTTATTTTAGAATTTAGAAAAATAGACATTAGACTGTTAGAGTAACTTCTGCCCTACCCCCTCAGTATTTCGGATTTCGGATTTCGGGCGCGCCCGAGAAGTGTCCGAAATCCCAAATCCCAAATCCGAAATTATAAGACGATATTTCTTTTGAAAGCACAACCGAGTTCTATAATCGAATCAGTTTTAGCGATGCCCGAAATATTATCTATTTTGTCATACAATATTCGCCGCATATCTTCGTGATTTTTGGCGATGATGCGAAGGTAGAGCGTGTAAGTGCCTGTGATATAATAGCACTCCGTTACCTCAGGAATATTTTTAAGTGCCTCGATAATCCGCTCCGAATCATGGTCTTTTTCTAAAGTGATGCCTGTGAATGCACCCCAATCGTAGCCAATTTTCTTCTCGTCCAATACGGGTTTGATACCCCTCAGTATTCCTTGCTCTGTGAGCCTATTCACGCGTTGATGCACCATTGTATTAGAAATACCCAGTTCAGTTGCAATAGCTGAGAAGGCTTTCCTGCCATCAATCTCAAGCTGGCGGAGTATCTGAATGTCAAAATCGTCTAAATTTTCCATCGTATTCATTAATTTATTTTGACTTATTTTTTATTTAAAATAATAAATATGACTTATTTTATTTAAAATAAAAGTCAAATTTAAATGAATATTTGGCTAAGCAAAAATATTACCCTAATTTTGCACATTAAATTTAATTTTTTCTTTCAATTAAAAATACACAAATTATGGAACAGGTCATGACTTTAAATACTTCTCTGAGCAAAACTGAAACGGCGATAGAGAAAGAAAATAAATATGGTGCTCACAATTATCACCCATTGCCTGTCGTGTTAGAGCGTGGCGAAGGGGTGTTTGTTTGGGACGTTGAAGGGAAAAAATATTTCGATTTTTTATCTGCCTACTCTGCGGTCAATCAAGGTCATTGCCATCCCAGAATTATTCAAGCCTTGAAAAATCAAGCTGAAAAACTAACCCTCACATCAAGGGCTTTTCACAGCAGTTTGCTCGGTGAGTTTGAAGAATATATGACTCAACTCTTCAATTTTGACAAAGTGCTTTTAATGAATTCAGGTGTGGAAGCCGTCGAAACGGCTATGAAACTCTGCCGCAAATGGGCATATCAAGTGAAAGGTATTGCTGAAAATCAAGCAGTTATTATCTTCGCAAAGGGTAATTTTCATGGTAGAACGCTGTCTGTCGTTTCTGCTTCAACCGATCCAAGTAGCCGCACAGGATTTGGTCCGTTTATGGGCGGTATCGAAACGATTGCTTATAATGACTTAAATGCTTTGAAGGAAATTTTAGAGCGTAATAAAAATATAGCAGGATTTATAGTCGAACCTATTCAAGGTGAAGCAGGCGTGGTGGTGCCAGATGATAATTATTTGCCAGGTGTTCAGCAATTATGTAATCAGCATAATGTTCTTTTTATAGCTGATGAAATCCAAACAGGCATCGCTCGTACAGGCAGATTATTAGCAACTTGCGGCAATTGTGATTGTAAAAACGGTTGTGAAAACACCCCCTCAGTAAAACCCGACATTTTGATACTTGGGAAAGCATTATCAGGCGGCGTGTTTCCTGTATCGGCTGTTTTAGCCAATGACGAAATTATGTTGACCATCAAACCAGGCGAGCATGGTTCTACATTTGGTGGCAATCCATTGGCTTGTGCTGTCGCTCGCGAGGCTTTACAAGTGGTAATTGATGAAAATTTGGCAGAAAATGCTGAAAAAATGGGTAAAATATTTAGAAACGGCTTAGAAGAAATAGCTCAACGAAATAAATTGATAACACTTGTTCGTGGCAAAGGCTTGCTAAATGCCATCGTGATTGATAGCGGCGAAGACTCTGATTTGGCTTGGAATATTTGCTTAAAATTTAGAGACAATGGCTTATTAGCTAAGCCGACGCATGGCAATAAAATCAGATTAGCACCACCATTGGTCATTACAGAAACTCAAATTCATGAAAGCCTTTCTATTATTGAAAAATCATTGAATGCATTTATTTAAAAAATGGAAAGGAAACTTAAACTGATAAAAAATAGGTCTGACATTGGTGCAGGCACACGCGGGGCAGATATGGGCATCGATGCCATAGAAATTGCTGCTATCAATCAAGGCAACGATTATTTCAACCGATTTGAATTCGAGGATGTCAAAACGCACAACGAATCCATTTATAATATGGTGAGAAATTCGTTTGCCAAGCGGATTGAAGACGTTTATGAGCAATGTACGCGTGTGAGCAAGTCGGTTAAAAAAAACCTTGAAGCCCAATATTTCCCTTTGGTGCTTTCAGGAGATCATTCCTCTGCGTTGGGTACGATAAGCGGTATCAAAGCCGCTTTTCCTGATAAGCAATTGGGCGTGATTTGGATAGATGCCCATGCGGATTTACATTCGCCCTACACCTCACCTTCGGGCAATGTACATGGAATGCCTATGGCTGCTGCTATTGCCGACGATAATATGGATTGTCAAATCAATGAAGTGGGTAGAGCGACTGAAAAGCATTGGAAAGCCATGAAAAATATAGGCTTGAAAGGTGCTAAAGTCTTACCACAAAATATTGTTTATTTTGGTGTTCGAGATACCGAAGAGCCTGAGGATAAACAGATTGAAAAATTGGGTATTAAAAATTATATGGTCGCTGAAGTTCGTTATCGAACCATAGAAGCGTGTGTGCAGGAAGCCTTAGAAAAATTATCCGCTTGCGATATGATTTATATTTCTTTTGATGTGGATAGTATGGATTGCGATATGATTTCGCATGGCACAGGCACACCCGTTTCCAAAGGATTTGACCAATATGAAATCATGTCAATCATCAACAAAATTATCCTATCAAAGAAGGTCATTTGTATTGAATTTGTAGAAATCAACCCATTATTGGACTTAAAAGGTAATAAAATGGCTGAAACTGCTTTTGAAGTTTTGGATAATATTACTGAGCATTTATTGGAAAATTTGTAGAATTTTCATTTCAAAACGATGGTTTTAGCAGTTTTTAGGTCGTAATAATACCCCTCAGTAAAAATCTATCAGGTTCTGTTTATAGATAGAGAATTTTCTCGTCATTAATCTTTATAAGATAGTCGGCTATTCTTTGTGTCTCAATATTTGTAAAAATAGAATTGAAATATTGAACATATAGAATAAGTTCGTTCAGTGTCAATATTTTAACGAATTGAAACTCTTCTCTTGGTTTTGTATTTGTAAAAACAATAAGATTTCTAACTGGTATTTTTTTGTCACCCCAATGATGTCCATCAAGGTGCAGAAAATAGTTAAGTCTTTCGTTGTTTAACAATTTAAAAAATGCAAAACTTGTACGCTTAATCTGTTGTACTGGTGAACGTAAACTTAAATTCTCTAATGAGTCTTCACTCCAATTTTTTGTTTCGATAAGGAAAATCCCAGATGGTGTAATTAGAACGTGGTCTATTTGAATAGATTTTATGTAGTCATTATCTTGCCTGTTGTAAATTGGAGAAGAAAAAGAGATTGAAAAGTCATTAACAAGAAAATAATCGTCTGAAAGACTTTCTAATCTTTTAACAACTTTTTGTTCGCCTAATGCTCCATATATAAAAGAATTTAGTCCATCTATTATTGTTTTTTTTCTTTCAAGTTCTGTTACTACTTGGTAATAACTCTGTACTACTGCATCATCAAAATTCGAGAGAATATATTGATAACGATACTTTTTTTCCTCGCACAGGTCAGTTAATTCTTTGATTCCTTTTTCTACTTCAGAATTAAAATTGGTTTCTTTGTCATGAATTTTTTTCTTATAATACAAGTGTTTTAACCAATAAATAAATTGATGAAAAAAATTTGTTGAGTAAGAATTAAACTGATGTCTTAGCTTGTCTATTTCATTACCTAGTTCTGTCTCAACTTGCAGCTTTTGGGTTTCTATCTTTATCTCTAACTGTTGTATGTCTAATTGAAGTATGTTTTTTTCCTGCTCAATTAAATTTTCATGTTCAGTAATGATTCGTTGTTTATGTATAAAGTATGATTTCTGAAAGTCTAATACTTCTTTAAGAGACTTGAAATCACGAATATCACTCCTATCTAAATGAGCTTTTATAGTCGTTAAAGAGCCTATTGAATTATAAATTTTGCACATTTGTATATGTAAACGTATAGTAATTAGATTTTTGTATTGTCAATAATTCGTCACAAATTAAGAATTTGTTAATCAATGAATTTTTAATTTCTTGATTTATTTTGTTTCATTGATTTTATTGAGAGTTTTTTATTGCACTGAACTGATAAATTTCAATAGTGACCGCAACGTTTTTGTATCATCGACACATTGCCTTTGTCGCCATTATACTCAAAAGAAGAGGTCATAACATTCTCGAATCCAAGTTTTTCATAAAATTCTTCTGATTTTTTCAAATCAGTAACAGGGATGCCGATGTGCTGAATATGGTTAATTTTGAAATTCATATTTTTTATTTAATACATTTATAAACTATTGAAACTGAGCAAATATAGAAAACTGTGAAGATACCCCTCAGTATTTTTTATAAAAATCAGTACTTTTCTTCTATTAAATCTCTAAACCTAAGCATCAATTTTTTGTTCCTTCATTATCTTTATTACCCTATCACATTTCCTTTAAAATTCAAGTGTTTTTTATGAAAAAAATTAATAAACAAAATCACTGTGATGTCATATTGATTGGTTCAGGCATTATGAGCGCGACATTAGGTGTTTTTTTAAAAAAATTAGAACCTCAATGGACAATCAAAATTTTTGAGCGCATGGACAAAGTCGCGATGGAATCCTCAGAAGCGTGGAACAATGCTGGTACAGGACATTCTGCTTTTTGCGAACTCAATTATACGCCTGAAAATACTGATGGCACTATTAATATTGACAAAGCCATTAAAATTGCTGAATCATTTGAAGTCTCTAAAGAATTTTGGGCAACATTGGTCAAGCAAGGGATTATTGAAAACCCTGCGGATATTATTCACCACACACCTCATATCAGCTTTGTTTGGGGAGAAGAAGATAGCCATTTTTTAAGGAAAAGATATTGTGCTATGAGCCAGCACCCCTTATTCAAGGGTATGCAATTTTCTGAAAACCCTTCAGAAATTGCTAATTGGATGCCGTTGGTCATGGAAGGGCGGGATGCCACTCAAAAAATAGCTGCCACTCGGATGGATATAGGCACTGATGTCAATTTCGGAACACTCTCTCGCATCATGATTGATTATTTGCAGCAAGATAAAAAGGTGGGATTGCAATTGCACAATGAAGTAGAAAATATTGAAAGAATAGACAATGAGCTTTGGCAACTCACCGTGAAAGATTTGGATACAGGAGACGAAACAGAATATACGTCAAGTTTTGTCTTCATCGGAGCTGGCGGCGGTTCATTGCCCTTGCTCGAAAAATCGGGTATTCCCGAAGGTCGTGGCTACGGTGGATTCCCTATCAGTGGTCAATGGTTGGTTTGTAATAAACCTGAAATTATTGAGAAACACGAAGCAAAAGTATATGGCAAAGCCAAGGTCGGTTCGCCGCCTATGTCTGTACCGCATTTAGATACGCGCTTGATTGATGGTCAAAAAGCCTTATTATTTGGTCCTTTTGCAGGATTTTCTACCAAATTTTTGAAGCATGGCTCTTATTTGGATTTACCACTGTCTGTTAAATGGGGCAATATTATACCGTTGGTTTCAGCTGGAGTTAGAAATATACCCTTGACTAAATATTTGATTGACCAAGTCACCCAATCGCCCGAAGACAGAATGGCAGCCTTATTGGAGTATTTTCCTTTAGCACATATACATGACTGGGCATTGCAACAAGCAGGTCAACGGGTGCAAGTGATTAAAAAAGATAAGGAAGAAGGGGGCGTTTTGGAGTTTGGCACTGAGGTGGTTTATGCTGAAGATGGCTCTTTGGCAACACTTTTAGGGGCTTCACCAGGAGCATCCACTTCTGTTTCTATTATGATTGATGTGTTGAAAAAATGTTTTCCTGAATTGATGGGTTCAGCGGCTTGGAAAAAAGAGTTGGCTGAACTCATCCCTTCTTATGGTTTGCACTTAGCCAATGATTCAGAACTTTGCGAGCATACGCGTAAGAGGACTTCAAAAATATTGGGATTAAGTTTGTAACTAATTGATAATCAATACCTTATCTAATCATACCCCCTCAGTATTTTATTACTTAAGGTCTTTCTTTTAGTGAAAATAAATACAAAAAACGCCTTGCTCAATAAGTCGAGCAAGGCGTATATTTTAAAACAATTTATTTCATTTAAATTAACTTTCCAATGCTGCGGCACCGCCTACAATTTCTGACAATTCTTTAGTAATTGATTCTTGACGGGCTTTGTTATAATTGATACGGAGCGTTTTCAAAATTTCATTGGCGTTTTCAGTCGCTTTATCCATTGAAGTCATCCGCGCACCATGCTCAGAAGCATGTGTATCGAGTAAAAATTTATAGAAACTCGTCTGTAAAATACTCGGCACAAGTTCTTGAAGCAAAGTTTCTTGATCGGGTTCAAAAATGTAATCCGCTCTTTTCTTTTTCGGCTCACCTTTCACCATCTCCAATTTTTGAACAGGTAAAAATTGTACTGATTCAGCAAACTGCATGGCTGCATTTTTAAAACGGCTATACGCCACCGATACATGGTCGTACTTTTTCGCTTCAAAACCATCCATGATTTGTTGAGCCACTAATTTCACATTGTCAAAACTCAAATCGCTGAAAGTATCTACATAATCCGTAATAACTGTACAATTTGTATAGCGGCGACGGAAATAATCAGCCCCTTTTTTGCCGATACAGATGATTGTCAACTTACCATTATCGCGCTGTTTAGCATATTTTTCATTGATAGTTGCTACGGCTGCTTTGATAACATTTGTATTAAATGCTCCCGCCAAACCACGATTAGAGGTCACTACTACCATACAAGCGTTCTCAATTTCACGCTCTACACCAAACGACGTGCTGCTATCACCGTCTAAATTTGATAGGATATTAATCAACATTTCGTTGAGTTTATCAGCGTAAGGGCGCATCTGCACGATAGCCGTTTGCGCTCTGCGGAGTTTCGCCGCCGATACCATCTTCATCGCTTTTGTAATCTGCTGCGTAGAAATAACCGACGCAATTCGGATACGGACTTCTTTTAAACTTGCCATTTTATCTCACAACTTATTGATTATCAATTACTTAACCTGAGAAACCACCTCAGCCGCCAATGCTTTCACCGTTGCCAAATCAGCATTCTCCAACTTACCTTTACGGAAATTTTCAAGGATGTCTTTATGGCGTGTTTCAAGAGCCAAATAGAAAGACTCTTCAAAAGCACGAACTTTATTCAAAGGCAATAAACTCAACAAATTGTTTGAACCTGCATACATAGCCGCTACTTGTTTTTCAACAGATACAGGTGCATACTGAGGTTGCTTCAACAACTCCACATTGCGCGCACCTTTGTCCAAAACCGCTTTGGTCGCTGCATCGAGGTCAGAACCAAATTTTGAGAAGGCTTCCAACTCGCGATATTGCGCTTGATCAAGTTTCAAAGTACCTGACACTTTTTTCATGGATTTAATCTGAGCATTACCACCCACGCGTGATACCGAAATACCCACGTTGATAGCTGGGCGAACACCTGCGTTGAAAAGACCTGATTCCAAGAAAATTTGACCATCCGTAATCGAAATCACGTTCGTTGGGATATACGCCGAAACGTCACCCGCTTGTGTTTCGATAATCGGAAGAGCTGTCAATGAACCACCACCTTTCACGATACCTGCATCTTTCAGAGATTTAGGTAAATCGTTCATTTGGTTAGCCAATTCATCATTATTAATCACTTTCGCAGCACGCTCAAGCAAGCGTGAGTGCAAATAAAATACATCACCTGGATATGCCTCACGTCCTGGAGGACGACGGAGCAACAAAGAAACTTCACGATAAGCCACCGCTTGTTTCGACAAATCATCATAAATAATCAAAGCTGGACGACCTGTATCACGGAAAAATTCACCAATGGCAGCACCTGCAAACGGCGCATAAAATTGCATCGGAGCGGGTTCAGCAGCTGAAGCTGAAACGATAACTGTATATGGCATCGCACCATTTTCTTCCAAAATACGCGCAACTTGAGCTACCGTAGAAGATTTTTGACCTGAAGCTACATAGATACAAAAAACTGGTTCGCCCCGATCATAAAATTCTTTTTGATTGATAATCGTATCCAACGCAATAGCAGTTTTACCCGTTTGGCGGTCACCGATAATCAACTCGCGTTGACCACGACCAATCGGAATCATCGCATCAATCGCTTTGATACCCGTTTGAAGCGGCTCGTTGACTGGTTGGCGGAAAAGAACACCAGGTGCTTTACGCTCCAAAGGCATCTCATAACGCACACCCGTAATCGGACCTTTACCATCAATAGGCAAACCCAATGTGTTCACAACACGACCAATCAAGCCTTCGCCAACTTGAATAGATGCAATACGAGCAGTCCGACGAGCTATTGAACCCTCCCGAATGCCATCGCCAGCACCGAGCAGTACCACACCGACGTTGTCTTCTTCAAGGTTCAACGCAATGGCTTGAGTACCATTTTCAAATTCTACTAATTCACCTGCTTGAACATTGTTCAATCCATAGATGCGAGCGATACCATCACCCACTTGCAATACAGTACCTACTTGCTCAAGCTCGGTTGCTGAGGAGAAACCACTCAATTGTTGTTTGAGAATTGCTGATATTTCTTCCGGTCTTACGTCAACCATTTTTATATTATTTTATTGATTTTAAAATTTATCTATTTATCTAAAATATTGATTTTCAATGCTTTGTACTGAAGGTGTTATCTATATTTCACCTTTATCAATGGAACTAAAACTTTCGATCCTTTCTGCATTGGACCTAACCAAGTTTGCGAACTTTTTCTTGGTCCAATATTAATTTCAGTAAAAAGTTCTTTATAAGTAGTGTCATTATAAACCTTAACATAAATTGAATTGTCAGTCAGATTTATAAAATTGAATTGACTCTGATTAGACTTACAGTTATTAACTATCAAGTCTGCTACTTCAACTGTTACTTTTCCCTTATAAATTAAGGTATCTTGTTCGATATAATTTGTTGAACCCACCGTAGTAGTTGTCTGTAGACAAGTTGTCGGAGTGTCTTTTTTACAACTGATAATAAGAAAGACAGAAAATAATATTGAGAATAAAAAATTATTCATGTAAATATTGATTTTCAACTATTGTACTGAGGGATTAATTATAAATTTACTTCTTCTCAATCTGAGATTCATAAATATTACCCGTAAACTCCTTCTTCAATGACTCCAATTTATGGGCAACACTCGCATCATATAATTTATCGCCAAACTCAATCACATAACCGCCAATAATATCTGGATTGACGATTGTTTCAATTTCTACATTTTTAGCGGTCATTGAACTATCTATTAATTTATTTCGAAGGTCTTCAAGTGTCTCTTTACTGAGGGGTGCTGCAGTTGTCACTTTTATAGTTGTGATGCCTTGCATTTTTTTGTATTCTGCTAAAAAATCAGCCGCTATTTCAGGTAAAATATCTTCTCGATTTTTATTAATACATATTTTGATGAAAGCCATCGTCACATCATCAAAAGTTTCTCCGAAAAGAATTTTCATGATGCTCTCCTTTTTATCTGCATTGATAATGGGGCTTTTCAGCATCAGATATAAATCCCGATTCTTCATCGCTTGGTTGAGGCTTTCCATATCGCCTACCACAGATTGCAAATTGCCCCGCTCAACGGCAAGGTCTATCAACGATTTGGCATAACGCCCTGCTACTCTTGTACTTACTGACATTTTTATTAATTAAAAATTAATTAAGGTTCATTTCTTTCACCAATGTGTTTACAAAAGCCACTTGCTCTGGATTGCCTTTGAGTTCTTTGCGAATCACTTTTTCAGCAATCTCTAAAGCCAATGTACCAGCTTGGTTTTTCACATCCGTGATAACTGCCAATTTCATGTTTTCAATCTCTTGTTTGGCGTTCACAATGATCTTAGAAGCTTCTTCTTTCGCTACATTTTTAGATTCATTCACAATAGAAGTCGCTTGCTCTTTCGCTTCTTTGAGCATTTTCATACGCTCCTCACGCGCTTGTGCAAGGATTTGCTCATTTTCAGCTTTCATGTTTGCAACCTCTAAACGGGCTTTTTCAGCAGAGCCAAGTGCATCGGCAATGCCATTTTCACGATCTTTTAATGCCTGAGCGATTGGCTTGAAAGCGAATTTGCTCAAAAGAAAAAAGAAGATACCGAAAATTATCAGCGTCCAAAAAAAGAGTCCGAAATCCGGTTTGATTGGCGAAAAATCTACGAGGAAAATCATATTTTATATCGTTGAATTGTTATTATTCTTAGATTTTTAATTTTAAATCTTAACTCAAAGTTGAAAATTGAGTCAGCAGAACAACCAACCGTTGTGCCGCTGACTCTGTCTTTTCGGCTTGCTAATTACTTCAAATTAAGAATTGCAATAACGCAAGCAAACAATGCTACCGCTTCAACGAAAGCTGCTACGATAAGCATGTTTGAACGAATGTCATTTACCGCTTCTGGTTGACGTGCGATGGCTTCCATACCACCTTTACCAATCAAACCGATACCAATACCGGCTCCGATAGCTGCCAAACCTGCTCCAATTGCTGTGTACATGTTATAATATTTAAATTTATTAAAAAAGATTTTCAATATTTTATTGAAAAATGACTTCTAAAAAGAATAGCCATTTCTCTGAATATCACTAAAAAAATTAATGATGAGCTTCTGCGTGATGATGTTCTTCGATAGCTGCCCCAATATAACTGGCTGTTAAAATCGTGAAAATAAACGCTTGAATAAATGCGACAATCACTTCGATAACACTCAAAAACAAAGTAAAAGGCACGGCTACCAGCGT
This sequence comes from Saprospiraceae bacterium, assembly GCA_043744275.1. Classification (GTDB taxonomy): domain Bacteria; phylum Bacteroidota; class Bacteroidia; order Chitinophagales; family Saprospiraceae; genus JAAFJT01. The sequence goes on along the minus strand of JAYTUY010000012.1, from coordinate 36,116 downwards.
ACCCATGACTGAACCGCCCATGCTATGACCTGCATTGCCGAAAACGAAAATCAAGCTCACTAAGGCTACTATAATAATGTGTCCCGCTGTAATATTAGCAAAAAGACGTATCATCAATGAAATAGGCTTTGTGAATACGCCAATCAATTCAATGGGTGCTAAGAACAATTTCATCGGTACTGCCACATTCGGCATCCAAAAAATATGCTTCCAATAGTCAACTGTTCCATTCAAATTGGTAACAAAAAATGCGATGAGTGCTAATGCACCCGTCGTAGCAATATTTCCAGTAACGTTTGCGCCGAAGGGAGCAAAAGGAATCAAGCCAATCAAGTTATTAGCCAGAATAAAAAAGAAAATGGTCAACAAATAAGGCAAATATTTGAAGTAATTTTTACCAATCATTGGCTTTGCCACATCATCCGTTATGAATTGAACCACAGGCTCAAGTAGATTCTGAATGCCAGAAGGTGCTTTATTAGGGTTTTTCTTGTAGGCATTGGCTGCTGATGTAAATAAAAACAAAAGCAAAAAGCCTGACATCAACATCGTAAAAACATTTTTTGTAATAGAGAAATCATAAAATGAAGTAGCGGATAATAAGCCACTGCCTTTTTCAACTTCGTATTTTACACCTTTATATTGTACGAATGCATTATCCAAAGAATCATGCTCTACGAAATGCTTTTCTCCTTCATGCTCATGAACCACATCCAAATCCAACTCACCTTTCGGGAATGCCAAATCTTTCACTCGTTTCATCACGCCATGATCACTGATGTAACCTTCATATGATTTTTCACCATGTTCAAAAACTGACGACATAAAGGTTTTGACACCACCGCCATCTTTTTCATAAACGATGCAAGGCAACGGAATAGAATAATGTCCGAACAAATGGAACTCATGCGTATTCGCAATATGGCTCATAATATTCGGTGTCGGGTCATATTTTTCAACTGCTTCCGTAGCAGTATGTTCTGATTTATCGCCTTCGTTGTGCTCTTGAGCATTGATAGAAGTGAAAAATATGAAGAAAGAAAGAAGAAAAAGTAACGACTTCTTAGTCATCGTATATAGATTTTTATATGTATTCTTTAAAAACTTTGCAAAGGTAAGCACTGTACACTGATTTAAAAAGCCTATCCTCAACTTTTTCTATTGTTTTTTAATACTTTTTTAAAAAAAAATAGAAAAATAGACCATTTTTAGATTTTTTTCAACTCAAAATATCCCTTGACAAAGTGAAAAATTAGGCAAAATACTGAGGGGGGCAATTTTAATTTTTTAACAGAATTTTCTACAATATTTTCAATTGCTTTTATTTGATATAAAAAAACGAGTAGTTTTTTCAACTACCCGTTTTTTAAAATTATATGGTATTTAAATTTTTTCTTAAAACTCCGCACTACCTGGATAACGTGGGAAAGGAATCACATCCCTAATATTGCCCATGCCTGAAATGAACTGAACCAATCGCTCAAAACCCAAACCAAAGCCCGCATGTGGGCAAGTGCCAAAGCGGCGCGTATCTAAAAACCAATACATTTCTTCTGTCGGAATGTGCATTTCTTCCATGCGCTTCATGAGTTTATCCATGCGCTCTTCGCGTTGTGAACCGCCGATGATTTCGCCGATGCCTGGGAAAAGAATATCCATTGCCGAAACCGTCGTGCCGTTATCGTCTTGACGCATATAAAATGCCTTGATTTCTTTAGGATAATTGGTCAAAATGACAGGTTTTTTGAAATGTTTTTCTACCAAATAGCGTTCATGCTCGCTTTGCAAATCCGTTCCCCAGCCTGTTACAGGGTATTTAAATTTGCCTTTTTTATTCGGCGTTGAATCCAATAAAATATCAATCGCTTCTGTATAAGTCAAGCGTTGGAAAGGTTGCGCCAATACAAACTCCAATTTTTCAATCAATCCCATATCGCTGCGCTCATTTTGAGGTTTTTGTTTTTCCTCTTCATCAAGGCGTTGTGCAAGGAAAGTCAAATCTTCTTTGCAATTTTCTAAGGCATATTGAATACAAAACTTCAACATAGCCTCTGCCAAATTCATATTATCCTCCAAATCCGCAAAAGCAACCTCTGGCTCAATCATCCAAAACTCCGCTAAATGGCGCGAAGTATTGGAGTTTTCAGCTCTGAAAGTAGGTCCAAACGTATAGACCTTGCCCAAAGCCAAAGCTGCCAATTCCGCTTCAAGCTGCCCTGAAACCGTCAAACTGGTCGGGCGTTCAAAAAAATCTTTTTTATAATCTACTTCACCCCCCTCAGTACGAGGCGGCTTTTCAACATCTAATGTCGTCACTTTAAACATTTCACCCGCACCCTCTGCATCAGAAGCTGTAATAATAGGTGAGTGCATATTGTAAAAACCTTTGTCATTAAAAAATTTATGAATGGCAAATGATAAGGCGTGGCGTATGCGAAAAACCGCACTAAACGTCTGTGTACGGAAGCGTAAATGGGCAATCTCCCGTAGAAATTCCAAGCTGTGCTTCTTCGGTTGGAGCGGATATACTGAGGGGTCGCAATCGCCGAATATTTCAATCGTCTCTGCAATGACCTCCACAGACTGCCCCTTGCCTTGCGATTCGACTACTTTTCCTTCAAAACACACAGCAGCCCCAACGGTTATGCGCTTCAATGTAGCCGCATCTGCCGTTTCAGGATTCACCACTATTTGCAAATTGCCCAAGCATGAGCCATCGTTCAAAGCCACAAACTGATTGTTCCGAAACGTCCGTACCCAACCCATAACAGTCACATTGTTACCAGTCTGGCTACCCCTCAGTATTTCACCTATTTCAATTCTCTTTTTCATATTTTATAATTTAAAACTTATAAACCATTAATTAGCAAGGTATTAAGCAAGACTTAAAAAATTCATTGTGTTTTTGAGTTAAAATATAACCTTTCATTTTTTGAAGGCGCAAAATTATAGAAAACTCTACTGAAAAGCATTTTTTTTATCAATAACTTTACGCAAATTCCTAATTCCTAATTTCAAATTCCTAATTTTAATGAATTCTATTATCTCATTTATAAAAAGAAAAATCCTGCGTGATGCGCGCGAACGTTGGAATCATAATTTCAAAAAAGGACGTTGGAATGGCTTGCGCGATCCCGAAGAGCAACGACGCTTGGCAGTGACGGCTGAATTAGTGAGACAATATAAAGGTGTAGATTTGCCTCAAATCCTTGAAATTGGTTGCGGAGAAGGTTATTTTAGACAATATTTGAACCATAATGACTTCTCAGAATTTCTTGGAACAGACCTTTCGGACGTGGCGATTGCGGAAGCGAAAAAGCTTTTTGAGGATGATAAAACGAATTTCATAGCCTCTGATATGCACACCTATCAACCGCCTAAACTCTATGATTTTATTATTTTCAACGAATGTGTTTATTATACGCCTGATGTAACGGCTTTGGTCAAACGGTTTTTTCCTTATTTAAAATCGGATGGCTATTTCATCATCAGTGTCCATCATAATTTTAAAGGGCATCAACAGATTTGGGATAAAATAATGCTTGTCACTTCAAAAATTGATGAAAAAACGGTTGTGAATAGCTATGATACTTGGGATATACGAGTTTTAAAACCTTAATTTTTTAAAATTAACTAACGATTAATAATTGATAGCAGAATGATTAACTTAATTTCAGACACCATAACACAGCCTACGCCAGCTATGCTCGAAGCGATGATGAATGCCGAAGTCGGCGATGATGTGTTTCAAAGTGACCCCTCAGTCAATGCGCTCGAAGCGTTGGCAGCGGCGATGTTTGGCATGGAAGCAGCCCTATTTTGCCCCAGCGGCACGATGACCAACCAGATTGCGCTGAAGACCCATACGCAGCCGCTCGATGAAGTGATTTGCGATGAAAAAAGTCATATTTTTCAATCGGAAGTAGGCGGATATGCTTTTCACAGTGGTATTGGAGTGAATTTACTGAGGGGTGAAAATGGTATTTTGAATGTGGAAATGATAGAAAAAGCCATCAAACCGCTCTACGATTGGCTGCCTATCACCTCGTTGGTGGTGCTTGAAAATACGTGCAATCATGGCGGTGGTTCATTCTACAATATTGAGCAAATAAAGCCTATCACAGCCTTGTGTAAAAGTAGAAATCTGAAACTTCATCTCGATGGCGCCCGTCTTTTCAACGCTCTTGTGGAAACGGGTGAGACACCTCAACAATGGGGAGAAGCCTTCGATTCTATCTCCATTTGCTTATCAAAAGGCTTGGGTGCGCCTGTCGGTTCGCTATTAATTGGAGAGAAAGATTTCATCAAAAGAGCCAGAAGAATTAGAAAAGCCTTCGGCGGTGGTATGCGACAAGCGGGATTTTTAGCAGCAGCGGGCATTTATGCGCTTGAAAATAATGTGAAAAGATTGAAGCAGGACAACGATAATGCTCGCAAAATCGGCGAAATACTGAGGGGTCTGCCTTATGTAGAAAACCTCCGTCCAGTCATGACCAATATTGTCATTTTCGATGTCAAACCACCGCTGACTGGTGCTATTTTCCTTGAAAAATTAGAAAAACATGGTGTGAAAGCGGTGCTTTTTGGACCCAATACAGTTCGATTTGTCACTCATTTGCATATTACGGATGCGATGGTGGAGGAGTTGATTGGGGTTTTGAAAAGTATTTTCCTATGACCCCCTCGAATAATTAGGCGATTCCTTAGTAATATTGATATTGTGCGGATGACTTTCGATGATGCCTGCGCCTGTCATGCGAACGAAACGTGCGTTGTGCATCGCCTCGATTGTGGCTGCACCACAATAGCCCATCCCTGCTCTCAAACCACCGATATATTGCACCATCACTTCCGCCAAAGTGCCTTTGAAAGGGATGCGACCTTCGATGCCTTCGGGTACGAGTTTTTTGACATCATCTTCAACGTCTTGAAAATAGCGGTCTTTTGAACCCTCTTGCATAGCGCCGAGTGAACCCATGCCTCTATAAACTTTGAATTTTCGACCTTCAAAAAGTATCGTTTCTCCTGGTGCTTCTTCCACACCTGCGAAGAGCGAACCTGCCATAATCGTACTCGCTCCTGCTGCAATGGCTTTGGCAATATCGCCTGTAAAACGGATGCCACCATCGCCGATAATAGGGATACCAGTGCCTTTCAAAGCTTGAGCTGCATTATATATGGCTGTCAATTGCGGCATACCGACACCTGCTACGATGCGCGTTGTACAAATCGAACCGGGTCCCACGCCTACTTTTACCCCATCTGCACCGGCATCTGCAAGGGCTTTTGCCCCTTCGCCTGTTGCCACATTGCCGCCAATAACTTGCAAATATGGATGACGTTTTTTGGCTTCACTCACTGCATTCAAAACGCCTTCCGAATGCCCATGAGCCGTATCAATAATGACCACATCTACGCCCACCGCTATCAGCGCATCCATACGATCGTGCATATCGCGCGTAACACCCAATGCTGCACCGACCACCAAACGACCGAAAGAATCTTTGCAAGAATTAGGGTAATCCTGCACTTTCATGATGTCTTTGTAGGTAATTAGCCCTGCGAGGTTGCCATATTCATCTACGACAGGTAGTTTTTCAATTTTATTCTTTTGGAGAATTTGCTTGGCTTGCTCAAGATTTGTACCGACAGGTGCGATGATGAGGTTTTCTTTTGTCATCAATTCGCTGACGATGCGGTTAGGATTTTGCTCAAAACGGAGGTCGCGATTGGTGAGGATGCCGACTAATTTGCCCCATTTTCCACCGCTTGCAGCATTTTTTTCTAAGCCAACAAACTCTACAATGGGAATGCCGCCGATGCTGTATTTTTTCATGATAGCTCGTGCATCGCCTACTGTTGCATTCGGTGCGAGGGTGACTGGGTCGATAATCATTCCGCTTTCAGAGCGTTTGACTGAGCGCACTTGATCGGCTTGGGCAGCGATACTCATATTTTTATGAATAATACCGATTCCGCCTTGCCGAGCAATGGCAATGGCTAATGCCTTTTCGGTCACCGTATCCATTGCAGCGGAGACCATTGGGGCATTAATAATCAAATCTCGTGTGATTTTTGTTTTAATGTCAACTTCGCGGGGAAGGACTTGCGAGAACGCAGGGACGAGCAAAACGTCGTCGAATGTGAGGGCTTCGCCCAAGAATTTGTCAGAGAGTAAATTTACCGTTTCCATGTGCAAAGATAGGGCAAAGCATTGGGCTGGTACTATTTTGACGGTTTTTTTTGTAAAAAAATATTTTTCTACATAAATTGATTCAGCGATACCCCCTCAGTATTTTACAGTTTTAAAAAGGTTTTCTAATTTTTTTAAGATATGTTTAAGTATGGTTGAATAACAAAGCACGTTTCTAAATCGTTGGATAAATCATTACATTTGCATCTTTTAAATGTTATCAGTTTGCAAACCTCCGTTCGCAATGATAAATTGGTGCTACCATCTATATATTTTGCAACTATTTTTTATCATCAATCTCTTTTTTAAATGAAAAAATATATCATCTCCTTTATGCTGTTGTCGCTGTTGGTTGTGGCTTGTACGACATCAAAAAGTACATCTTTTGGGAATAATAATAACCCAACCATAACTAATAATGAAGTTAAAAAATCGGACAATAAAATTGAGAAAACTGTTGCCAATGAGCAAATAGGTCAAGCTCCCAGCAACAGTCCAGCCGAGCAACGCATTATGAAAAAAAAGCAAGGCAATACCAATACAATGCCGATGATGGATGCAGTCATTCCAGTACCTGATTCATTATAAGTATTTTGTCTTATTTTTACGTAAAATATTGATTTTGTAATTTTTAAACAGTTAAATAAATTTATATAATTATGAAAAAAACACTTGCTGCACTCACGCTTGCCGTGTTATTGATGATGGGATGTACGGCTCCGAAAGGTGCCATGAAAGATAAGGATAAATCAATCGTCAAAACCGAAACTCCTCCGCCGCCAGCACCTGCTATGAAGGTAGATGATGAAGGCAAAGCTGACGATGTTGTAGGCATTAAAGATATGCCTGATACGTTGCCCGTCTATCGGAGTACGGTGAAAATGGAAACGGATATTATTCACACCAAATTAGATGTGCGTTTTGATTGGTCGAAAAAACATGTTTTGGGAAAAGCATGGATTACAGCCAAGCCTTATTTTAATCCAACCGATAAAATGGTGTTGGATGCAAAAGGTTTTGACATTCTGAAAGTAGCGATGGATGGCTCGAACACACCATTGAAATATACTTATGAGGACGATAAATTGAGCATTAATTTGGGTAAATCATTTAATCGCTCTAAAAAATATACAGTCTATATCGAGTATGTTGCCAAGCCCGACGAAGCTCCCGTAGGTGGCAGCGCGGCTATCACAAGCGATAAAGGCTTGTTTTTTATCAATCCTGATGGTAGCGAACCTGATAAGCCTAAGCAAATTTGGACACAAGGCGAAACCGAAAGCAATAGCAAATGGTTTCCAACTTTCGATAAGCCGAATGAGAAAATGACCGATGAAATCTACATGACTGTTGAAGACAAATACAAAACATTGTCGAATGGTTTGATGAAAGATTCTAAAAAAAATAGCGATGGCACACGTACTGACCATTGGGTTATGGACATGCCGCACTCGCCTTATTTGGTGATGATGGCAGTTGGAGAGTTTGAGGTAGAAACAGAAAAATGGCGTGGAAAAGACATTATGTACTATGTAGAACCTAAATATAAAGGCAAAGGCAAAGTCATTTTCAAATATGTGCCTGAAATTTTAGATTTCTTTTCAGACCGTTTGGGTGTAGAGTATCCTTGGCAAAAGCTCGCGCACATTGTAGTGCGTGATTATGTATCGGGTGCGATGGAAAATACAACAGCTATCATTTATGGCGAGTTTTTGAATGGCACTGAACGTGAGTTGATTGATAAAGATTACAATGAGACAGTGGTAGCACATGAGATGTTTCACCATTGGTTTGGCGATTTGGTAACGGCTGAAAGTTGGTCGAATCTAACAGTGAATGAATCTTTTGCTGATTATAGTGAATCGCTTTGGTTGGAGCATAAATTCGGAACCGATGCTGGTGATCATCACCGCAGAGAAGTAGCCGATGGTTACTTTGGTCAAGCCGAGCAAAATATGCACGCGCTTGTTGATTTTAGATATAACAATCGGGAGGAAATGTTCGATGCCCACAGTTATAATAAAGGTGGTTGTATCCTCCATATGCTTCGCAATTATATGGGTGACGACGCTTTTTTTGAAGGTTTGAAAAAATATTTGACTGATAATAAATTCAAATCAGGCGAAGCACAACAATTGCGTTTGGCTTTAGAAGAAGTTGGTGGCGAGGATTTAAATTGGTTTTTCAATCAATGGTATTACAAAGCAGGGCATCCAGTTGTGGATGTGAGCTATGAATATGATGAAGCGAATAAAAAAATGAAAATGACAGTGCTTCAAAAGCAAGAAGCGAAAGAAGGTGTACCCTATATTTTTGATTTGCCTTTCGCAGTAGATATTTATTCAGCAGGAGGTCAAGCGCCCAAACGTGAAAAAGTACGCATGACAAAACGGTCTGAAACTTTTACATTCGATGTAGCGAGCAAGCCCGCGTTGGTAGATTTTGATGGCGATAGAATGCTTTTAGCTCAAAAAACAGACAATCATTCAGAAGATGAGTGGATGTTTATGTACAACAACAGCAAGCGGTATTTGGCACGGGCTGAGGCTTTGGATGCTTTGAAAACGAGTAAAAATCCGAAGGCGCAAGTGACTATCAAAACAGCTTTGAATGATAAATTTTGGGGTATTCGCGAAGAAGCTGTTCAAAGCGTGATGATAAAAGATGACCCCTCAGTATTGGACAAAATTGCAGTTATTGCGCAATCTGATGCGCGTTCGACTGTTCGTTCAGCGGCTCTTTCAAAATTGGCAGCTTCAAAAGAGCAGAAATGGGCAGCTACTTATCGCAGTGTCTTAGAAAAAGAACAGGCTTATCCAGTTATTTCAGCGGCTATGCAATCGCTTTATAAAGTTGATCCAGATGGAGCTACCGAAGCCGCCAAGAAATTTGAAAACGATGATAATGATGACCTTGTGAGTGGAGTTGGTAGTATTTATGCTGAAAATCCTAAGCCAGAGCACATTGCATTTTTTGAAAAAAGCATTCTGAAGGTAGATGGTATGGCCAGTTTAAATTTTGTAGGCAATTATGTCAAAGTATTAGATAAACTCGGCGAAGGCAATATCCTTGAAAAAATGGGTAAATTAAGAGACATTGGCGTCAATCAAGCCCAATCTCCTTGGCGAAGATTTGCCTGCGCAAAAGCCATTAATGATGTGCGTAAAAAATATAAAACGCAAGCCAATACCAATTACTCTGAATTAACTAAAATGCTGACTGAAATTGTCAATAAAGAATCAAATGAGCAATTGAAGGCTATATTTGCTCAGATGCTTGGTGCATAGTATAAGATATTATGAAAAATGTAGACTTAAAATCCTATAAAAAAGAAGCGATTGAAATGATCCGACTTGGCTTACCAATAGTGGTAAGCCAATTGGGCATCGTGGCGATGGGTGTTGCGGATACAATTCAAGTAGGCAGTATTGAAGGTAAAAGCGCGGTATCAGTGGCTGCTTCTGGTTTGTCGAATAGCCTTGTTTTTACAGTTGCTATTATTGGCTTATTGGCTTTAGGTGTAGTCGCGCCTATGATTTCAAAAGCAGAAGCAGAGAAAAATACGGAAGAAATCAACCTTTTACTCAAAGCCACCAAGCGAGTTGCCTTGTATTTAGGCTTTATTACGTTTTTTTTATGCTTTACATTGGGATTTTTCTTAGATAGATTGGGGCAAGATGCAGAAGTAGTTGCCATAGCACAACCTTATAATCGAGTGATTGCTTTATCCATTTTGCCTATGCTCATATTCGTCGGTTTGAGGCAGTTGAGTGATGGTTTGGGCAAAACGCAACTGGCTATGGCAGTGACATTATCTGCTCTTTTGCTCAATATTTTATTGAATTGGTTGCTTATCAACGGCATCGGTTTTTTCCCTCGCCTTGAACTTTTGGGAGCAGGTTTTGCTACTTTGATTAGTCGTATTTATATGGCATCGGCTCTCTGGTGGATTATTCGCCGCAACCCTATTTTCAAGCCTTACCTCAGCCCAACCACAGGCGATTTTCAACATTTAATAAAAAAAATACTAAAAATTGGTTTGCCTTCAGGCATGCAAGGCTTTTTTGAAGTAGCTGTATTTGCAGGGGCTGTTGTCATCATCGGTTGGTATGGAAAATATGAACAAGCAGCACATCAAATTGCTATCAATATGTGTTCAGTCACTTACATGATGGTGACGGGTATTGCAGCAGCAGGCGGCATCCGAGTAGGGCATTTTTGGGGCTTACACGATAGGCATCAAATCCTTATTTCAGGCAATGCGGCTTTGCTGATGGGCGGTGGTTTTATGGCTATTTGCGCCATAATATTTTTTGTTTTTTATAATTTTTTAATTGGTTTATATACAGCGGATGCCAATGTCGTACCTGTTGCCACGACCCTGCTTTTTATCGGCGGCATTTTTCAATTATCAGACGGTTTGCAAGCTACAGCCCTCGGCATACTGAGGGGTATAGCGGATGTCAATGTTCCTACGGGTATTACGCTGTTTGCTTATTGGGTGGTCGGTTTGCCCATCGGATATTTTTTAGGTCAATATTATGGACTCACCGCTGCTGGCGTTTGGATTGGGCTAACGGCTGGTTTGACCGTTTCAGCTATACTGCTTTGCTGGCGATTTTATGGGATGGTTAGGCGGATGGCGGTGTGAATACGGGTAATGGGTAATGGGTAATAGGTAATAGGTAATAGGTAATAGGTAATGAGCTACTTTTTATCCCAACTCTGCCCACCCGATTGCAATTTAGCCACTCGCCCATTTTCGTCTAAAACAAAAGAGACGTAATCTGGCTGAAACCATGCCTTATCATAAGTGGCTTTGAAGGTATCATAATGCCAATGCTCTAAAGTCATGGACAGCTTAGAACTGAGCTTTGCGACAAGTTGCCCATTCAGCAGTTTTACTTCAATTTTACCTAAAATGGCATCGTAATAAGTGCCCGTGTATTTATCCAAATCCAGCGAAGGCTTTGTATTCAATATGCGTTGCGATTCTTTTTGCTTCCTCACAGCTTCGACTTGCGCTCGAATGCCATCATAAATCGGCTTCAATTCACTGCTCCAATCGCGCTCTTTTTCATTCATTAGCATATCAAACGCCCGATACATCAAGGCATGGCGCACTTCAGTATGGTCTAAATTACCAAACACATATACCCCTATTTTTTCAGACGGTATTAAGCCATGAATAGCCACCGTACCTTGTAGGCTGCCTGTATGAAATTGCACCATTTTCCCTTTATAATCATGCTGAAACCAACCCAAACCATAAGTCATCCAATTGGGTTTGGTTAAAAGAGCCGTCGGATAAAATTGGGCAGGCGTGACGATAGAATGCACCTTAAAAAGCTCTGCATAATTGACAGGACTAATCAACATTTTACCATTCACCCTGGCAGAATCAAGCATAAAACGCATCCATTTCGACATATCCTCTACGCACGACCACACAGAACCAGCAGGACCAATATCGTCCGCATTCGTATCTTCGGTAGGAACGATGACTCCTTTCACCCGATCATGTGGGCGCGAGCGATTGGTTTCGCCTTTTGAAGCTGCCAAAGTGGGAAAAGTACGTTTCATACTGAGGGGGTCGAATATGCGCTTTTTCAGGAAATCCGCCCACGTCATGCCGCTCACTTTTTCAATGACTTTACCAGCCACGAGATACATCACATTTTGATAAATAAAAGAAGACCGCAAGGAATAAGCAGGTTTCATCAAGGCAAAACGCCTCAAAATATCATCCGAATTAAAATCGGAATGACCCCAGAGAAAATCAGCGTTGCCCATACCTCCGTTATGCGTAAAGAGGTCTCGAATGGTCAATTCATTGGTCAAATAAACATCTGCCACCTTGAAATCGGGTAAATGCTGCACCACTTTATCTTGCCACCGCACCTTGCCTTCATCCACGAGCATCGCCATGGCAGCAGCAGTCATGGCTTTAGTCGTAGATGCACAAGCGAAGATAGTTTTGGTATCCACTTTATCAGATTTCCCCAATTCACGAATGCCATATCCTTTAGAAAAAAGCACCTCATTGCCTTTGCAAACCACAATCGCTAAGCCAGGTGTTTGCCAATCAGCCACTGATTTTTCAACATAAGCGTCAAAATCTTTCAACTGTTGAGGAGTGCCTTGAGCGGTTGATTTTATTGAAATTAAAAGTATGAGAGCGATTAAAAAGGAAGTAATATTTTTCATACAAATTGTTTTTAAATTGGCAATAACTTTTATAACTAATTGATTTTCAATATTTTATGTATTTAGTATAAATTAATTAAAATACCCTATGTATTAATAACCAGCACTTTTACATTTTAAATTTATCATTTTAAATTTTACGGTTTATTTAAATATTAATCCTTTTACTTCTTCCCAGGTCCATAAACCACTCGCCCCGGCTTCGCTCCCGTATGCTCTCCATCTTTCAAAACAGGAATGCCATTCACGAGGACATGCTTCACGCCCGTAGAGAGTTGATGAGGCTTTTCAAAGGTCGCATTGTCTCGAATACTGAGGGGGTCGAAGACAACGATGTCGGCATAATTGCCCACTTTGAGCGCACCTCTTTTTTTGATTTTCAAGCGAGATGCAGGCAGTGACGATAGTTTATAAATAGCTTCTTGAAGTGAAATCACCTTTTCATCACGGACATATTTACCCAAAAGCCTTGAAAAATTGCCGTATGCTCTTGGGTGAGTAGAAGATTTGAGAAAATCTCCTTCAGGTGCCATCGAACCCGCATCCGAACCGAAAGCCATATACGGCAGTTTGATTTGCGCTTTGACATTTTCCTCCGACATCAGAAAATATACCACCTCTACACGGCTGCCATCTTTAATAACAAGGTCAATCGCCGTTTCCTGAGCCGTTTTACCATATATTTTAGCCGCTTCTTCAAGCGTTTTACCCGTCAAATATCGCAAACTATCTGACTTAAATCCAGCTAAAATGGCACCTTTCGGTGTAGCACCGAGCAAAAGGTTCTCCCATTTATCGGTGGGCGTGACCATTTCTTGTAACACTTTTTTTCTAATGGCTGGGTCTTTCAATCGCTTCACCCATTCCTTATAACCGCCCTCTTGTACTGAGGGGGGCATGGTAGCGTCCAAGCCCGTTGCACCTGCAATGTAGGTGTACATATTCGTAGAAATTTGCAAGCCTTTGGCTCGGGCTGCATCAATTTTAGCTACTACGGCATCCAATTTATCCCAATTTTGCTTGCCTGCTGCTTTCAAATGGTATATTTCTGCTCTAATTTTAGCCTCATCGGCTATGGTTATCAATTCATCCACTGCTTCCAAAAGGCGGTTGCCTTCGCTACGCATATGGCTAATGTACATGCCATCATATTCCGAAGCTACCTTGCAAAGCTCCGTGAGTTCGTCGGTTTTAGCATAAAAACCTGGCGCATAAATGAGTGCTGAACCAACGCCCATCGCCCCTTCTTGCATGGCTTGGCGCACCAAATCTTTCATTTTATTAAGCTCTTCAGCGTTGGGTGCTACGTTTTTACTCCCTAAAACATTTTCCCTCACTGTACTCGCACCTATAAACGACGCCACATTGCACGACACGCCACGCTTAGTCAGCCAATCTAAATAACCTGCCAGCGTTGTCCACTCAATTTTGTATTTCAAATCGCCCATACTGGCTTCTGCTTCACGGCGAATCGAATCATTGAGGGGACCCATTGAATTGCCCTCGCCCATCACTTCAAGCGTGACGCCTTCCTTGATTTCGCCCAGCGACCGCCCATCAGCAATCAAAGTTTCTGTTGACCACGACAGCATATTGATGAAACCTGGCGCAACAGCCATTCCCTTAGCATCAATTTCCACGCCCCCCCTCAGTATTCCAGGCTTCGTGATGGTGGCGATGGTATCGCCTTGAATTAATATATCGGCTATATAAGGTTGGGAACCATAGCCATCGTAAATCATTCCGTTTTTGATGAGGACTCTATTGCCTTGAGGTTTATCTTCTTTGCAAGACATAAAAAAGGGCAATAAAAAGGCGAGGATTGTTAATTTTCTCATGATGAATGAGGTGGTTTTTCGTTAAAAAAAAGGTGTCCTTAAATCTAAAATTACTCAAAATTAGACATTTAAATAATTGAGCATCTAAATTAAAATTAAGTCTCTGATTTCCCAATATTATTTTATTTTTAAATAAATAAAAACAAAAAAAAAGCTATTCGAGACGATACCCGAATAGCTTGCAAAAAAATATGTTAAACAATTTAAAATCTATAACCAATTGATAATGTAGCGGGTATGTCCCAATTGACGAATGGAATATTATTTAAGTTAACAGGCTCGGAATCGCTCAAGCTAATATTATTTTTCAATGTGCGCCCAAAACCTAAGTTGAAATCAAAAACCAGTTTTTCATTTCGAGCCACCAATTTATAACCGACCATAAAGCCTAAACCTACGCGTTTGTAGTTACCCGTTACGTTGTCAGATGTTCTAGTCAAATGGGCGTTTGATCCGCGAGTATAAAGCGCACCATAAAAATTATTCAAACCTTTTTCATTGGGATTCACATAATATCGAACATTAATACCATAACGTGGTTTAGCCGATTTATACTCATTGCCCTCTATTGTTATTTTTGTCCAGCTATGACCAAGTGTGGCTTCAACCCCTACGTTAGGCGTCACGCCGACTTCTACAGCACCAGCGATATTGCCCAATAAAAGGTTCAATGGGCTTAATTTGACATCTACTTGAGCAGTCGTTTTTGTTAAAGCTAAAAAACTGAAAAGAATAAGGGTAAGATGAATTTTCGATTGTTTCATAAGGAGATGAATTTAAAAGTTATTGAATCAAATTTCATGATGCAAAACTATGACCCCCTCAGTTAAGGTGTTATTATCAATGAGTTATCTATAAGTTAAAATAGTGAAAAGTGAAAAGTGAAAAGTGAACAAATGGAGTGAATTTGTTCATTTTTCACTTTCCGCTTTTCACTCTTCATTTTGTTGTATAAAATTGAAAATATTTGCATTCAGTAGCTGCCTGTTTATAGAATTGAGTATCAGAATAATACTCTTTCAGAAGCTTGAAATAGCGGCGATACTGAGGGGGTACAGTGGGCGCAGTTTTATTATTAAATGTGTAGTGATTGTCTTTGCTTAGGAAAAACAATATCTGCTCGCATTTCGCACTCCAAAAAGCGCAACGGGCTTGAAGCTCCCGATTTTGAGTCATTTGTCGGGCTTTTTCAAAATGTTCTAAAGCAAGTGATACGTCCGTGACCTCATAATTGCCCTGCGGAAAGCCCTTTAAAGAGAACACATTTTTACCGCTATTGATATTTTCCCACGATTTCCCGCTGCGATAATAATCCGCAATGCCGCTGCTATTGCCAAAATAAGTCATGTTGAAATAGCCCAAACCGAGTTTATAATAATTGGTATCCACTGCCATACCAGGTGAAGATATGCGAATTTGATACTCCAAATAAAGCATTTGCTGAGTAAATTCAGCCCGATTGTAAAGCACTGAGTCCGTACTATTGCACCCCACACAATCATTTATTTTATCCAAAAATGGCGTATATTTTTTACCACGTTCATTGTCAGGAATGCGTTTGAAACATTCATTCGCTGCTTCCATTTCAAACCTCGAAAGATGATACCTTGCTTTCACATTCCAAAGCATGGTTTCGATGGTCTTTTTACCGCTCAAAGTGACTAATTCTAACTCATATTGCGTTTTTAGAGGCTTCCGACAGAGGGCAATGAGGTCATCAATTTCAGGCAAATGCGGATTTTTTTCTAAATCTCTAATCGAATAATCCGTCAAATATGCAATACCAGGATGCCCTGTTTTTCTATAAATAGACGCTACTTTATCATGAAAAAGGTCTTCAAAATCGGTATCGCTCAAGTAAGCATTGTGGTTGCGAATGAGGTTCATAATCGAATCATTTGCCACATCACCGACTTGCAAACCAACGATACGGGTAGCCAAATCGAAGGCATCAATTTGCTCTATCAGCACATTATTTTTGGCAATCTTTCGAGCTTGCGCAAAAGTATTTTTAGCTTCAAACCAATCGCCCAAAAGAAAGCTGAGATACCCCTCAGTAGTGCGCCATAAAGCAGCATTTTTAACGGCGTTTTCATTCGCCACTTTTCTTACAAAATTTTGAAAATCAACACAATATGCTGTATTTTTTTTAATTATATCAGTAGAATAATTTTGCTTCCTAAACGAAGAACCTAAAAGCACTTTTTCCAAACGCAAGGTCTCTCGAATGAGCAACATTTCCAGATGTTCATTCTGAGGATCGAGCCGATAAAGTTCTTTCATATCTTCAAAAGCCTTCGCTTTATCGTAGCTCGCACGGATAGCATATAACGCGCCTCGCTCTCTATCGTCGCGACAAAGATTGAGGCATTGTCGCCATTCGAGGTCGGTTTTAATGTCAAAACTTTCAAACGCTTGACGCCTTTTACTGGGGCAATATCTAAAAACCACTGCGAACAAATACGCTGCTTCCGCCCGCTTGCCCAATGCCTTGAGTGCCCCCGCTTTATGCCCTAAAATCCAATAATTGATGATACTGTTTATCTTATCCGTTTTAGGCATTACATCATTATAAATGTCTATAACGGCTTTGTAATCCTTGGCATAATGCGCCAAACGAATTATTTGGTAAGCATATCGCAATTTTAAAAAATAAGATTTGGTGTTTTTAAACTGCTGGCGACCTGTGTTGATCCAGAAAAACATCTGCGCCACGTCCTTTGGTTTCTCGCTCCATTCCTCTCCTTTGACGCAATATTTCTCACAATTTTTAGCAAAAATCAAATAATCCACCACGTCTGTACAGCCATTTTCTTTAATCACTTGAGCAAAAGTATTGTCTTGAAGTTGATAAAAAACATCTTTTTTGCTGTACCGATTAGTGGTTTCTCTCAAATCTGCCAACTCATCAATATCTGTATCATATAATATTTTATCAATATCTGCTGAATCGGGAATATTGCAGAATCGCCCACGCCACTCGCCGATATTGTCTTCAATTTGAGGCTCGCGTTTTTCCATCATATAGTAATTACTCAATATGCCATAGCCCATCAAATAGGGTGCATAATCCGATTGCGATTCCATAATATCAGTGTGCACAAATGAGTAATTTCTGAGCGAAATACCACAGTCACTCATCACCGTTCTGATGGGTAAAATGGTGAAAAAAAGTGTTGCTAATAAGGCTGCAACAAAAAGTTTTTTATTGAAAACGGTGGGTAATATTTTCCAGTTCTTCATAGCGTATGCGTTGGAGCGTAACAGAATCTAAATGGTAAAAAATGATTGTAAGTTGTTGATTATTAATGTTTTGCGAAATTATATCCGCTGCTTTTTCTAAAATATCGACCTGTTTTGAATCTGTATTTTCAATGCGAATTTCATCATCTTTGTATAAATAAAAGCCTTTTAGGTAAGTATTTTTTAAAACTTCAAAATGATTGTCTTTTTTCTCTTTAAAATACTCAAAATACTGAGGGGTCTGTTGTAATTCATTTTTAGTTAAATTATTAATCAATTTCACTACTTCACCATCTCGCAGCACTACTCCCCAACTAAAAATCGGCAATGCAACATCTAATTTTAAAGGATAATCTTTCAATTTTGAAACATAAGATTTCAAAATTTCAATATCTAAAATAGAATTTTGCGTTTTCACATCATCCAAATTGCCCATATTGTAAGCCATCAAAACACCTGCATCTACAGGCGGCACACCCGTTTTCTCCTTGAATTTCACTTGATGTAAGCGTATGGTCGCTGATATTTTTTTATTAGAAACAGTTTTAAATTTTTTTAAAAAAGAAAAAAAACGGTCGCTCGTGGTGGCTGTCCAATCGCAATCTATTTGAATTTCGTTGAATTTACCCCCCTCCTGCCACGCTCTGCTCGCAGTGACAACTGATTTAGTTTTCAATAAAATTTTATCAAAAATTAATTTTACTAACGTATCTATTTGATTATCAGCGAGTTGTGTAAAAGTTTTATTTGTTATAAAAATGGTGGGTATAATTTCCCAATCTGTTTTCTCTAAAGTATCAACTATGGCTATCGGCATAGGAAAATGACTGGCTTCATCCCAATCTACATCAAATAATCGAACATATAACTTATTGATTTTCAATTGATTACAATAATTTTTTTCAAAATCCGTCAAATGAAAATCTGTTTTCCAATGATAAAAAGACGTACTAACTGAACGTGATTGCTTTCGACAACCGAAGAAAAACACGGCTGCTAAAATACAGAGCAGAATGATGACTTTTTTTTTGAAAAACATTGTCTGATTCATAAAATAATTCTACCTTTGCACCGCTTTTGACAAAATACAGTCCGAAAGTTAAGAAGAATCATTAAAGAATATCAAAAATAAAATCGGAATACGATGAAAAGAACATTTCAACCATCAAGAAGAAAACGCGCTAACAAGCACGGCTTCCGCACGCGGATGGAGACCAAAAACGGTCGTAAAGTATTGGCTCGCCGTCGCGCGAATGGTCGCTGGAAATTAACAGTTTCTGACGAAAAACGCCTTAAATAATTTTGAGTTATGAGTTATGAGTTGTGAGTTATGACAAACTCATAACTCATAGTTCATAACTCATAACTCAAAATGAAATTCTACAAAGAAGAACGCCTTAAAAGTACAAAAATCATCTCTCGCCTTTTCAAAGAGGGTCGTTCTTTTAGTTGTTATCCACTTCGTTTAGTTTTTCTTGAAGTAGCCAATGACGCCCCAGTTGCCCCCTCCGAAGATACGGAGCAGGGAATTATTTTGCCGATTGTGCCACCGCCATTTCCCATTCAATTCTCTCTGACCGTTCCAAAAAAGAATTTTAAACGCGCTGTTGACCGCAATATATTGCGCCGCCGCCTACGCGAAGCCTATCGTTTGAACAAAATTTCGCTGTATAATTTTTTAAATGACCATCCAGATGCCTCGATACTGAGGGGTAAGCAATTTGCGTTTATGGTGATGTATGTCGCCAAAGAAGAATTGTCTTATGAAGAAATTGAGAAAGGCATGAAAAAAATGATTTCTAAATTTAGGAGGGAAGTGTTTGTGCAGTAAACTTTTAAATTTAATATTTTGTAGTTTAGAACTTTCAAAAGAACTGCGAGTATTGAATAATAGACCAATTAAATATTAAACAACTGTAAATCGTATAGCAAAATCGTTTGAAATAATATAACTTTGTGTAAAAGTAGGATTTATGTTAAAATTACCTTTAAAAATAACACCTTGTCCAATTGTGGAGGCAACTGTAGAATTAAAATTCAATTCTATTATACCCAAAGGGGCAATTTTTGGAATTATTTATAATGCCCTCAAAGATAAGTTCGATAAAGTAGAAAAGTTGCCCGCAGCAACTCTTCCGAATGAAATTATTGAAAATGACCCCGATTTAAAATATAAAGCATTGTATAAGCTATCCGATGGTAGATTTACAGCACAAGTGGGAATGGATGTTGTTTCAATTCATTCTCCTAACAATTACGTTGGGTGGCAGGATTTTTCAACTAATATAATTTCATTCTTTGAAAGAATTAATAAAGCAGACATTGTTGAACAACCTATAAGTTTAACATTGAGATATTTGAATTTTTTTGAACTCGATATATTTCAAAATATTAATTTTCAAGTTCAAATGCTCAATGAACCTTATCAAAGTAATAATTTAGTGGTTAGGACAGAAGCTATGCAAGACGGTTTCATTAAAGTTCTTCAAATAGCAAACAATGTAACAGTTTCAAATGCTATGGAGCAAAGAAAAGGGTCGTTACTTGATATTGCTTGTGTAGTTAATAATCCAGACAATATGTTTTTAAATATTTCGACAATAATCAATAATGCTCACAAACTTGAAAAAGAATTATTTTTTGGATTGCTGAAAACTGATTTTCTAAATACTCTCAAACCTGAATTTAACAAATGAAAGATGTAAATTATAATAGTGCTCTATTACAAATATCTTCGCTACCATTTTTATTTTTGGGAAGTCCTAATTTATCAGACAAATTTGAAATTAATAGAAGCAGTGTAACCATACCAATTAATATTAACTATGCATCAGACTCAAATGGATATAATGTGTTTCAATCGTTGCCAAACTGTAACATTGAATTAGAAACATCTGAAAAAGATATCCTAATAGAATTTATTTCTAAAATTTCAACAGAAAGTAAAGATTTAGATGGTGAAATTGTTGATATGGTGAATAGAAAATTTGAAAAACTGCTTTTGAAAATATGAGTAAACTGGAAAATATATTTGACGATATAAAAATGTATTTACCGAAGTATCTTTCTGAAGATGATACAAAGCGTCTATTGAGCGAACTTCAAAATTTCCCTACAAATTTAGATAAAAGGTTTTACAGTAGTTTCTTAGAGAATGAGGATATCATATTTCAAGGAGATGGATTAACAGATTTCATAGTAGTTAATCTGCCGAATGAAGTATTTTTTAAGGCTCCTATAATTGTTTTTTCAAATACTTGCGATATTGATAATTCAAATAAAAGATTGTTTAGTTCAAACATATGTTATGCTCCATTATTTAGCTTAGAAAGCTATAAACAAGAGTTACTTGAAGAAAAAATTAAAAATGAACAATCTATAAACAACCATATAGAAGATATAAAAAAACAAAAAATCACGCAAATTCTATATTTACCAAAAGGATATAAACTACCCGAAGATTGCATTGTATTTCTTGACAGATTAAACCACTGTGATAATAACTCTATTTCAAGAGATAATATATCTCAAAGAAAAATATTTATGTTAAGTAATTATGGATTCTATCTCTTCTTAGTAAAAATTTCTATACATTTTACACGAATACAAGAAAATGTGAATCGAAATTAGCGATATCGTTGTAACCATATCCTATCAATTCAACTTGCTGAAACTCTTTCGGCTCATCAATTCGTTTTACTATGCGCCTAACTTTACTCATATTATTATTATCTCTCACTTCATCGGCTTTTTCACAAAAGGTTCTCAAGCTCGATACACCTAAAAATCCATCGAAAGCAGCCTATTACATCGGCTCGCGTATTATTTTCAAATTGGAAGATACGAAGGGGAATAATATATGGTATTCCGAAATTATTAAGGATTTTGATACAGATAAAGGCATCATCGTCTTTGAAAATTGGCAAATTCACTTCGATGACATTATCGGATTGCGCAATCCGTATGCGCATCGAGGCGCAAAAGTAACGGGTCGAATGCTTCAAGGTTTTGGAGTGGGTTTGATTCTATTTTCTACTTTGGGAAGGCTCTCGCCTGATTGTCCGAATTGCAATGAAGCCCTTGTGGTAGGTGGCGGTTCGCTGTTGATGGGTTGGATTATTGATAAATTGTCGGGCGTGAAAAATTATAAAATTGGCAAAAGAAATAAGCTACATTTGCTTGATTTGACGCCTAAACCTTCGGATTTGCCTGTAAAAGTGTAATATAACTCTACTTTTCCAAAAGTTTTAAAACTTTTGGAAAGGTCTGTTCAATTCACTTCATCAACTCCCCCACACGCCAAACTTCCTCAAACGAATTATACAACGGAACAGGTGCCAATCGAATCACATTCGGCTCTCGCCAATCGCAAATCACACCATTTTCAGACAAATAATCAAAGAGTTTTTTACCATTTTCATCAGTTAAAATGGACAATTGAGTGCCACGTTCCTCTGATACTGAGGGGGTAATTATTTTGAAATGATGCGACGATTGTTCTAATAAATATGCTAAATAAGCCGTCAAATTCAAGGCTTTTTTTCTTAAAACAGCCATACCTCTTGCTTTTTTGAAAATCTCTAAACTCGCTTTATGCATCGCTAAAGGAATAATTTGAGCCGTTGAAACCTGCCAACCCGCTGCACCGACCATCGGAATAAATCCCTTTTCCATTTTGAAACGCTGTGCTTCATCATGCCCCCACCAACCTGCAAAACGGGGGAGATTCTCTTGAAAATGTCGAGTATGTACAAACGCCCCACTCACGCCACCCGGTCCTGAATTGAGGTATTTGTAAGTACACCACACCGCAAAATCCACGTTCCAATCGTGCAGACTGAGGGGTACATTACCCGCCGCATGGGCTAAATCGAAGCCGACTTGCGCACCCACGCGATGACCTGCTGCTGTAATTTTTTCAATATCATAAAATTGCCCTGTGTAATAATTAATACCACCTAATAAAATTAATGCAAGCGTATCGCCTTCATTTTCAATGACTTGCAAAATATCTTCTGTTCTTAAACAGTCTTCACCTTCTCTCGGCATTAATTCTATGATAGATACTGAGGGGTCGAATCCATGAAAACGGGCTTGGGTTTCTATGGCATATTGGTCGCTTGGGAATGCTCCGCCTTCCATCAATATTTTAAACCGTTTTGATGTGGGGCGATAAAAAGAGACCATCATTAAATGCAAATTGACCGTCAAAGTGTTCATAATTATCACCTCTTCAGGTCGCGCACCGACGATGAGAGCAGCCAATTCCGACATATTTTTATGATAACTCAGCCACGGCGTTTCTCCTGAAAACCAACCTTCCACACCATATTTTTTCCAATAATCGAGTTCATATTGGATGGCTATTTCAGTCGCTTTGGGTTGCAAGCCGAGAGAATTGCCGCAGAAATAAATGGCGCGTTCGCCGTTGTGCATTGGGCAGTGAAATTCATCCCGAAAGTTTTTTAAAGGGTCTTGTGCATCGAGGGCACGGGCGTAGGCGAGTGAGTTTTCAAATGACATGTAATAAGAGATTAGATTTCAAATTTTGGATAAAATTATCAAAAAGAAAGTTTTGGGTGCAATGGGACACTGATTTTACAGATGCGACTGATGTTAATGATCAATAAAAATCAGTCTCATCAGTAAAATCAGTGTCCCATTGCACTCAAACTAATCACTAAGCATTTCTTTCTCTTAAAATATTCAACACATCTTCCAGTTCAAAATTCTTAGCAGCGAGCAAGACGATATAATGATACATCAAATCAGCCGCTTCGTTGAGGAACAAATCGCGGTTATCGTCTTTGGCTTCTATGACCAATTCGACGGCTTCTTCACCCACTTTTTGAGCCACTTTATTGATGCCTTTTTGAAATAAAGAATTGGTGTAACTCGTTGATACTGAGGGGTCTTCAAGTTTGCGTTGTTGGATTATTTTTTCAAGATATTTTAAGAAATCACTGTCTATATTTTTTTCATTCCAACACGTATCCGCCCCTGTATGACAGGTGGGTCCATCAGGTTTCACTTTTATCAGCAGCGTATCGGCATCACAATCTTCTTTGATACTCACGACGTGGAGGAAATTTTGAGAAGTTTCGCCCTTCGTCCACAACCGATTTTTAGAGCGAGAGAAAAACGTCACGACCCCCTCAGTACATGTCTTCAAAAGCGCGTCTTCGTTCATATATCCCAGCATCAACACTTTGGAAGTAGTGGCATCTTGAATAATAGCAGGCATTAAGCCATCAACTTTTTGAAAATCAAGGACTTTTAAATTAAAATTAATTTTCATTTTAGGAAAATATTTAATGGATTGGCTTATTTTTTGTGACGCAAAGTTAGATTAAAAAACTCGGCTAATTGATTAATTGGAAAAAACATCATTTAGAATTGGGTGATTTTTTTGAAAAATCTAAACTTTTTTCACTCAAAATTATATTTTGATTTTAATAAAAATTTAAAATTAAAATTTCGATTAGATTTTAAGTAAATATTTTTTTATTCTAAAACATTGATTATCAACGCTTTTTATGTAAGTATTTTTTATAACAAGTAAAATTATTTTTTAAAAAATATAGTGTCCTTTTTACACTAAGTCAGTCTCTAAATCGTTAGTTTTTAAATTAACAAACAAAACCAATTTTATTTTACAAGAAATACCCGATTGTTTAAAAAAAAATTCATCAAAATTTATTCATTCATCAATTAATTTCAAGAAAATGGCAGCTAAAAAATCAACAGCACCTAAAGCCGAAACGGCTCCAGTCGCTGAAACAGCACCTAAAGCAACTGCTAAAAAAGCAACTGCTTCAAAATCAACAACAAAAGTAACTTTAAGCCTTCCTAAAGAAGCGGTTGCAACGGCTAAATCAGTGGTTGCAGTCGGTGATTTTAACAATTGGAATGCCGCAGAAGGTATTGCTTTGAAAAAACAAAAAGACGGTTCATTTGGCGCAACTGTAGAGCTTGAGGCGGGTAAAGAATACCAATATCGCTTCCTTCTTAACGGTGAAACATGGACTAACGCATGGGATGCACCTAAATATGTAGCGACTCCTTTTGGCGTTGACAATTCAGTCGTCGTAGCGTAAGTATTTGATTTTTATTGTTTTACATTATATGATAAAAGCGAATCTGTAGCAGATTCGCTTTTTTTGTTATAAATTATATGCAGCTAATAACTCTACGAGGGTTTCAAAACCCTCGTAGAGTTGCAACCGTTCAAAATTGAATTTTCAAAGTTTCTCCGCATTATCCAACGTATAAATCAGCCGATTAACATCCGTGCCATTGAGCCTCAAAATGCCTTTCAAATATACAGGTTCGGAGGTGTAAACGATGGGCATTTTTGAATTCACTTCCATCACGGTTTCAGGTCCCGCGCCCCCACAAAAAAAGCACATATTGTAAGGAAATGCTGAAAAGACAAATTCTTTTTGGTTTTTGTAACCATCCGTTGGGATGATGTAGCCTTTTACGGTCACTTCTTTGCCTGACAAGGCTTTGATTTCATTGCCGAAAACAGGGATGTCTATTTTCATGCCCAATGCTTCGTCGTATTCTTTTTTGAAAGTGATTTTGGACAGCGTTTTCCAAGTATTGTCTTTCAAACCTGATTGTGAAAAAGCCGTTGTCGCTGCGATTGTTAAAAATAAAAACAGTATTTTTTTCATGTATAATTCAATTTTTAATTTCTCAATTAATAAACATAAAATATTGACTTTCAATTAGTTATAACTTTACGAGGGTTTTAAAACCCTCGTAAAGTTACTCCCGAATTATTTATTCAACTATCTATCTAAACCAGTCCGCATACATCACATAATTGTTAGCAATGCGCTCGATATTGTGCTGAAAGGCTTCTATACTGAGGGGTTTCACTTTTTTTGCAGGCACTCCTGCGTAGATAAAACCCGATTCGAGGTGGGCATTTTCAAGCACCACTGCGCCCGCCGCTATCAAAACGTTGGATTCCACAACCACATTATCCATCACTATCGCCCCCATGCCTACGAGCACATTGTCGTGAATCGTACACCCATGCACCAAGGCGCGATGCCCAATTGAGACGTTGTTGCCGATAGTGGTCACCGATAATTTATAGGTGCAATGAATCACTGCCCCATCTTGCACATTCACTTTGTTGCCCATTCGGATAGAATTGACGTCGCCCCGAACCACAGCCGTGAACCAAACCGAGCAATCGTCGCCCATTTCAACATCGCCAACTATCGTCGCATTTTCAGCTAAGTAACAGTTTTGACCGAACTTCGGTTCTATGCCATTGACAGGTTTTATTAAAGCCATTTTTTATTTATAGATTTCTTCAATGATACTTTTATATTTCTGCAAAATCACACGCCGCTTGAGTTTCATCGTCGGTGTCAACTCGCCAACAGAACCATCGGCTTTCACAGGTTCCCAATTATCGGCTACGAGGCGAAAGACTTTTACTTGCTCTACGTGGCTAAAATTAGGGTTGTATTTTTCCAAAATTTCTTTATATTTTTTCACAACTTCTTGATTATCAACAATTTCTGAAAGCTGCGTCCAAGTAATGCCATGATGTTGACACCAATCTTTGAGCGCATCAATAGCTGGAACAATCAACGCTGAAACGAATTTTTGATTGTCGCCCACCACCATTATTTGCTCTATCAAAAAGTCTTCACGAAATTTATTTTCAATTGGTGCAGGTGCTACATATTTGCCGCCCGAAGTCTTGAGTAGTTCCTTTTTACGGTCTGTTATTTTCAAAAACTTAAAGCCATTTTGCTCTTCAAATTTGCCAATATCGCCCGTGCAAAGCCAGCGTTTCCCGTCTATATATTTGATGACTTTTGCCGTTTCTTCAGGTTTATTGTAGTAGCCCATCATGGTATTGAGTCCACTCGATAGGATTTCGCCTTCGTTTTTGGCATAATTACCATCGCTGCTGTCAATCATGACTTCCACGCCATTGAGTACTGAGCCTACACATCCAATCCGCGACATGCCCTTATCGAAGCGGTTGATAGAAATACCGGGCGAGGATTCTGTCAAGCCATAGCCTTCGCGAACAGGAATGCCGGCGGCTGAAAATGTCTTCAAAATTTTCATCGGGCAAGGCGACGCTGCCACCACGATGCCTTTTATAGAGCCGCCCAAAGCCTCACGCCACTTAGTAAAAACGAGTTTATCAGCGATGCTCATTTGGAATTTTTTAAACCCCGTATATTCTTTATCGTAATCGTAATCGTCTGTGAGCCGCAACGCCCAAAAGAAAATAGCGCGTTTCAGACCCCTCAGTTCCAAGCCCTTGTTGTATATTTTTTCATAAACTTTTTCTAAAAGTCGTGGAACAGTTGTAAAAAAATGTGGTTGCACGGCTTTCAAATCGCCATTATCGCCGCCCAGATTATCAACGCCCGTGAATGTCACGTTCGCCCCTGCATACATGTAGGCATACGAGCAAACGCGCTCAAATATATGATTCAATGGTAGAAAACTCAAACCTCTATCACCCGCTTGAATAGGCACAACGGGCATTGTTGATTTGATATTCGAGACAATATTTTCATGCGAAAGCATCACGCCTTTTGGCTGCCCTGTCGTACCAGAAGTGTAAATTATGGTGGCTAAATCGATTGGTAAAACCGTCTTTTTTATTCTATCCACTTCGCTTTGATACCCCTCAGTATTTTGCAAAATATTTTCCCAAAAAGGAATATTTTCTGTTTTATCAAATGTATAAATCGTTGATAATGAAGGCACAGTGCTTTGCGCTATTTTTACTTTTTTAAAAACAGACCCCTCAGTATCATCGCCAATAAAGCACATTTTCACCTCCGCATCGTTGAAAATATAGACATAATCCGATGAACTGATAGAGGGATAAACAGGTACATTGATGACACCGATTTGCATCATACCCAAATCCAAAATCGTCCACTCAGGGCGATTTTTAACGATGATGGAAGTGATTTTATCGCCCGGTTTCAAGCCTAATTTTAATAAGCCACAACTCACTTTATTGGCTAATTCAATAATTTGAGCCGTTGAAAAAGAGCTGACTTCTTTGCCCTCATGCCTATAAGAAAAGGCTTTCTCTTGCGGATAATTGTCATTTTGATGATAAATAAAATCAAAAAGACGGGTTGGGTTTTTCATGAAATAATTTGATTAGACTGTTACTACTTTTTGTTGCGATAGAAAATACTGCTCAAATATATTTAAAATTTCTTTTTCTCCGATGTAAAATAGAGCGTCTAAAATACTTAAATTTCCCATAAAATGTGTTGGATACTGAGGGGGTGTGCTGTTTAAAAATTTACCGATTTGATTGTACATCAAAGCAATATTGCGCTCTTGATATGTATTTTCAGATTGATATTTCTTAGCACCCGTGCCGCTGATATAAACACTGCCGCCCAAATGCTCTACAATCGCCGCATTAAATTCATCTGCCCGATAGCCCGACAAAGGCAAATCAGACGACATAACTATTTGACTATCAATGTTTAAGATATTTAAAATATTTAAAATTAATTTTTTATTCAATTCGGCTAAACTTTCAGTCAAATAAGAATCGAGTAAAGTCTTAGAAATAATGGGGTAATAATGATTAAAAAATGGCGTGCGATGATAGGTGTTATAAATTTTATTCAAATGGCTTTTTTGCCAATTTTGCTCAGTAGAAATTTTTAAATTTTTTATAAAAATAAAATCACTGTGTTTTTTTAAAGGCACACTCAGATAGGTCGCCTCAGTAGAATTGGCTGATTTTCGGATAAAAACGCGTTTCGTAAAACTCTGCTTCGTAAACTCAACATTGTCGTGCAAAACGAAAATGTCACTCGCCCAAATCTTATAGAAATAGCCCAGCCAAGGTAAATAATTGGGTTGGTGAATGGCGATTATCATTAAAATTTTTATTGCAAAATAGTGAATAAAGGGGCTTTTGAAGCCCTTTTTTGCGTAAAATTAAGGTTTATTATGTCAATTTTTAAATAATTAGATTCTTACAAAAAATTGACGTTGATTATAAATTTGTTCTATCAGGAATATATTTAAGTTGTGAATCAATGGCTTTATTCAATGCCATTCTTATCACATTGATAGGCGTAATGGAGTCATTTAATGCTGAATAATTTTTATCTGGGTAGTAAATTGCGCAAAAATTGGTGTAAGTTTCTGCTTTTACATCTTGTATTGAACCAGGCAATTCTCTAAATCCATGATCACTCATTACGATGACAACGCTATTTTTTAAGGTCTCCCAATTTTTATCTAAGGTATTTTGAATTTGCAGATTGGTGTATTTTATCTTACTTAAATATATATGTTTTAAGTACTCATCGTCTTGCAGCGAGCCAATACTTCGCCAAGTATTTTTCCTAAACAACCATTCATCACTTCCCATTTTGTCGAGAATTCTATTCAATGTTGTATCATTTTTTTCAGGACTATCTTCCGCTCTATCATAAAAAGGCGGATGCGTAATCATGGAGTGCATATAAATAAATTGCTTTTTTGAAGCATCTAAATAAGACTCAAATTGAGTAAAAACTTTATTATTGGTCATATAAGAATCCTTGAAAATTTCTACTCCTAAAGATTCACAAATCAAATAAGCGGCAGACTGCATGTAGAGCAATAATTTGAAATCAACTTGAGTATTTTTCGAGTCATATTTGTAATTATTGCCGCTAAAATCGAGCATAAAGCAGTCATAATTTAGCTTATCCAAGACTTTACACGTTTGATTTCGCTTTATTTGGCTGGCAATATATGGCTCTGAACGAGATACAAAATAAGTCATATTCAAGCTTGACCCCATTGTCAACACCGTATATTTATAGTTTGAATGACTGTTGGAGGCTTTAAAAAAACCTTTTTGACTTAAATAATTATCAAATTCAGTATTGTCAAATTGCCAATAATTTTTCAGATTTTTTGACGACGCATAGCCATCAGGCACGATTAAATAAATACTGTATTTTGATTTTAATGAGGTTGAACTGACATTTGAATACGTTTCCTCAGAAGCCATCAATGATTCGTAACCACTCTTCGCAAGCTCCCATGTACAAAAGGTTATAAGTAAAACATTGAGATAATAATTGAGTCCAATGAATGTTTTTTTCTTTTTCAACAAAATAAATGCACTTAAAATAAGCCAAATTATAGAAGAAAACAGGAGAACTTGCCTCACACGTTCAAATACTGAGGGGTATAAATAATTGAATGTGCTGAAAATGGGGAGTAAAAAAAGCAATATGCCGCTGGCAAAAGTGATGAGTAAACTAACCTTTAGGGTGTTCAACGGTGTTTTTTTGGCAATCAATAAAATAAGGAAAATGATGCTCGAAAGAATTAAAAATATGCCAACAGCCTCTATCCACTGAAACATAGGCAGGTGAATATCATCGGCATTTTTCAATATAAAATATAAAATTATGAGGTAAGGATGCCAAATCTTAAATTTTAATTTTTCTATAAATTTAGACATTTGCTTTCTTTTTCAATAAAAACGCCTTCAAATGTGAGACAATTTGCTTCGCTGCTGTACCATTTCCTAAAAAATGGCTTTGCAATGTGGGCATCCCAAAGTTATGAATTTTGTTTAAAATATTCTCTTGACTCGCGCCGACAATATGGCTCCAACCTTCATTGACTGACTCAATCCACTCGATTTGTTGATCCATAATCAAGCACGGAACTTGATGAAAATAGGCTTCTTTCACAACGCCACCTGAGTCTGTCAAAACCATTTTAGCATGGCGAATAAGCGTCTGAGTATCCCAAAAACCAATGGGCTCAATGGCTTTCACATTCTTTTTTTCTAAGAAATGACCGAGTCCATTTTGCTCAATAATAGCTCTTGTACGGGGGTGAATTGGGAAAATAATAGGCTCGTTGATGTCTTCAAAAATGCTCAAAATTTGTTTTAAATTTTCAACATCATTGGTGTTTGAAGCTCTATGACAGGTCATAAAAAAATAAGACCCCTCAGTCATTTCAAGTTTTTCAAGCAGTGATTTATTGTTCTCAATTTTATCTAAATTATTGGCAATCAAATCAATACCTATATCACCTGTATTGAATACGTTTTCAATGATGCCCTGTTTTTCTAAATTATCTACGCCTGTTTGAGTCGGGCAAAAGTATAAATCAGTTACAGCATCCGTGAGTAATTTATTGATTTCTTCAGGTATATTTTTATTCCATTCGCGCAAGCCTGCCTCTACATGTGCGAGGGGAATATTATTTTTTGCTGCCGCAATCGCTGCCGCTGCGGTTGAATTGGTATCGCCAAAAACGATGACCATATCGGGCTTTTCGATGTCCAAAACAGCGTCGAGTTTGATGAGGATTTGACCCATTTGTACAGAGTGTCGTGCACTGCCAATTTCGAGATTGTACTGAGGGATAGGCAATCCGAGTTCATCAAAAAACTGTTGCGAAAGGGCATAATCGTAGTGCTGACCTGTGTGCACCATCACTTCCATCAGATTGTCCGATTCCGCTATCGCTTTACTGAGGGGTGCGGCTTTGATGAATTGTGGTCGCGCGCCGACGACGGTTAAAATTTTATATTTTTTTAATGAAATCATCTATCCTAAAATCCCAACTGAGTTCAGTTAATTTTTCTTTTGGGACGGTGGGTTTTACGTCGCCCGTTAGTTGCCATTCTTTAAATTTTGTTAAAATAAAATGTTTAATAGCATCGAAAGAAATATCGTTATAAGCGACCAATCCAATATTTAAATCATCTATAATTGATTCAAATTCAAGGTCTTGTGCGCCATTGATTAAAACTAAAATAGGTTGTTGTGCTGCCACATATTCATAAAATTTACCTGTCAAAATGCCGCCATAGCCTGGCAATGCGGATGTGAGTAAGAGATTGATATGCGAATTATACTGAATATCAATCGCCTCATCGGTGCTGACCAACCCCTTTGAATGGAACAAATCTTTTAAGCCAAAACGATTGAGCCATGTCTGCCATACGCCTGTGTCTTTGCCTGCGTAGAGGATTTGAAAATTATCTTGAGTTAAAATATTTTCTTCTTTTAAATTTTTTATAACCTCTAAAAAAAGGCTCGGATTGCGCTCATCGCCAAACATTGAGCCTGTGTAGGCGACCGTAAATTTTGGAAAAGGTAGGCGTTTTTTATCGATTTTACTTAAAAAAACACCATTTCTGAACACATATACTGAGGGGTGGTAATGGTCAAGATGCTGTTTCAAACCCGACGAAATAGTGGTAACTAAATCTGCTTGGCGTAAAATATGGCGGTTGCAGGCATGTTGAAATTTTTCAAAAACGACATTTTCATATAGTGGGTCAACGTGCAAATCACGGTAATCAGCTATCCAAAATACTGAGGGGTAACGGCGTTTCAAAAGATAAGCGACAACATGGTCGCTCATCGGGCGAAATGAAGAATAAATATGTGTAATGCCTTGATTTTGAATGATTTGTCGCGCTTTCCAAAAACTTGAAATAATATAAATCAAGCCACCTTCACCAATAATGAGGTTCATCGGGAACGAATCTAAAAGGCGAATACCCCATTTTACAAGCGAATTAGCTTTAACTTCTTCATTAAAATGTATGTTTTTACGTGGGCGAAATGTAGTCAAAGTGCGGTAGTCAAGCGTAATGGCTTCGTGGATAATCACCCCCTCAGTATTTCGGGCTTCTTGAGGCAATCGATGCCGATTTGAAGTGGTTATGACGTCAATTGAATCTACTTTTGGACGTAAAAAGCGGGTAA
This sequence comes from Saprospiraceae bacterium, assembly GCA_043744275.1. GTDB lineage: Bacteria > Bacteroidota > Bacteroidia > Chitinophagales > Saprospiraceae > JAAFJT01. The sequence continues at coordinate 3,864 of JAYTUY010000012.1, read as the reverse complement.
TATTCCAATTTCTAAAAATACCGCTGGATTGGATAGGCGGAAAATAGTAAGCAATGATTAAAAATTTCAATGTCAATGTTTTAATAAACCAATATAAAGCCCCCCTAAGTCCCCCCTTCGAGCATGGTTGATTGGTTCTGTGAAATAGATATAAATGTGCGAGTCCGCTGGACTCGTAAAATGTATTTCAAAGATAATATTTCTACAAACGTGAGAGTCCGCTGGACTCTTTGGATTCTTAAATTTAGAGTCCAGAGGACTCTCATGTTTGTAGAAATATTATTAAAAGTTGTTTAAACGAGTCCGGAGGACTCGCACTTTCAGAACCAATAAATCCTGCCCAAAAGGTAGATTTTTAGAGTTATTCATAAGCTCCAAATAAAAAATAAGTTATGGACTAACGCTTTCAGGTAATTTAGGTGGTAAAAAACTTAATAAATTGGAGAATACTTTTTGAGGTTCAAGAATGGCTTGAATCACTTCCAAAAATTGTTGAGCGATGATGCGTTCGTCAAATTCTGTTTCTACTTTTTTTCTACTTTTATGAGCCATTGCCCGACGTTCTTTCGGCGACAATTCAATTATTTTAATCATGGCATCTGCCAACGACTGAGCATTACGGACTTCTACCAAATAACCATTTTCACCATCTTCCACAGCCTCGCGACAGCCCGCTACATTGGTCGTGATGACGCACCGCTGCATCGCCATCGCTTCCTGAATCACGCGCGGAATGGCTTCGCGATAGGAGGGCAAAACGACGCAATCGGCTTCGCGGATGAGGGGGCGAACGTCTGCCACCATGCCTTTGTAGATGACAATTTTTTCATCTATCCACGCTTGCAATTCATTTTCGTTGATGGCGGAAGGGTTGCCATAATCAATTTCTCCGACCAGCCAAAATTCTGAATTGGGTTGCAATTTTTTGACAATATGAGCGGCTTCAACAAATTCACAAATACCTTTATCGTATAAAAACCGCCCAATAAAACAGAAAATAACCTTATCCAAATGGATGCTTTTAGGTTCTTTTGGTTGAAAATGCAGTGTATTGATGCCGCAGCCTTTTACAGAGAGACTTTTAGTAGCTCCAACAATGCCCAATTGATTGAAAAGCAAACGATCATCTATATTTTCAAAAATAACTTTTTGACTGAATTTGAATGAAAATTGATACAGCTTTTGACTAATTGTATTGACCAAACCATTGTGCAAAAACGCATAACCCAAGCCCGTAACAGCACAAACGTAAGGAATACTCAACCACGCCGCCGCTAAACCACCCCAAATATTGGGCTTGACTGTATAGTTCAGCACAATATCAGGGTTTTCACGCCTGAGTATTTTTTTTAATTCAAAAAAAAGACGGAGGTCGTTGAAGGGGTTCAAACTCTTGCGGGCAAGGTGTTTGAGCGGAATGTGATGAACCGTCGGAAAATCGTTCAGATACGTAATGAAGGTGTCCAAAGGCGCGATGACGACCACCTCGAACCCATTTTCAAGCAGAATATTCAGAATATTGCGTCTGAAATTATGAATATTCCACGTTGAATTGGCAATAATTACGATTTTCTGTTTTTTATTCATTTAAGAATACTGGGTTCCTTTTGTTTTTTTCACTTTTTCATTCACTTGCTTGATGTCCTGCTCTTTGGATTTTGGATAAATCAGCAGCACATTATCATCGTCCACAATGATTAAATCTTCGACCCCCCTCAGTATCACGAGCTTTTCGTCGGGTACGCGCACGAAGCAGTTTGAGGTTTCAGTCGCTATTACATTTTTGCTTTGAAATACATTATTATCATCATCTTTTTCAGACTCTTGATACAGTGCCCCCCATGCACCTAAATCAGACCAACCGAAATCGCAAGGGATGGTATAAACATTGTCCGCTTTTTCCATCACGGCATAATCGATTGATATTGAAGGAGTTGTGGGATAATATTCGTTGATGAATGCTTGCTCCCCCTCAGTATTGAAGGCATTTTTACCCTTTTCAAAGATGTTAAAAATATCTTCTGAATTATTTTTAAAAGCCTTCAAAAGCGATTTGACACTCCATATAAAAATGCCTGCATTCCAGAGATAATTGCCAGCCGCTACAAACTCTTTCGCTTTTTCAAGCACTGGTTTTTCAGTAAAACTTTTTACTTTAAAGATACCATCTTTATTCGCATCATGTCGATTGTATTGAATATAACCATAACCTGTATTTGGATTAGAAGGCGTTATGCCGAGCGTCATCAAGGCATCATTATTTTGAGTAAAAACAAGCGATTTTTCAATGTTTCTTAAAAATTCTGCTTCATTTATAATCAAATGGTCAGAAGAAGCCACTACAAAACTGGCGTTAGGGTTCAAATTTTGTAATTTAAAGGCTGTAAAAGCCAAGCAAGGCGCGGTATTATTTCGGCTCGGTTCGGCGAGTATTTGATTGTCATGGAGGTCTGGCAACTGTTCTTTCACTAAGTCAATATATGCCGTATTGGTGACGACAAATATATTTTCTTTTTTTATCAACGGTAAAAAACGGTCGTGCGTCATTTGCAAAAGCGTTTTACCTGTTCCGAGAATATCAAGGAATTGTTTGGGGCGGGCTTCCCGACTCGCGGGCCAAAAGCGGCTGCCAACACCACCTGCCATGATGGCTACGTAATAGTTTGGATTCATATATTAAAATAGGTCTTTTACTTCTTCTACAACTTTTTTAATGCCTTCTTCAAGCGAAATTTGATGTTTCCAGCCCATATTGTGGAGTTTTGAAACGTCCATCAGTTTGCGCGGAGTGCCATCAGGTTTTGTGGTATCTAACACAATTTTGCCTTCATAACCAACGGTTTTTTGAACCAATTGAGCCAATTCGAGTATTGGTAAGTCCTCGCCAGTACCGATATTGACCAAACCTTCTTCATTAAAATTATCCATTAAATACAAACACGCATCTGCTAAATCATCGGCGTGGAGAAATTCTCTCAGCGGCTTGCCTGTTCCCCACATCGTTACTGAGGGGTCATTATTTTTTTTAGCCGTTAAAAATTTTCTGATTAATGCAGGCAAAACATGCGAATTTTGCAAATCATAATTATCATTAGGTCCATACAAATTGGTGGGCATGACAGATATGAAATTGCAACCATATTGCGCCCGATAAGCATCGCACATTTTGATGCCCGCTATTTTAGCGATGGCATAAGGTTCGTTCGTGGATTCCAACAAACCCGTCAGTAAATACTCCTCCTTCAAGGGCTGCGGAGCGAGTTTGGGATAAATGCAAGATGAGCCGAGGAACATCAATTTTTTCACGCCCGTTTGGTAAGCAGCATGAATAACATTGTTTTGAATCATCAAATTTTCATACAAAAACTCTCCTCTGTAAGTATTATTGGCTAAGATGCCGCCTACTTTTGCTGCTGCTAAAAACACATGAGTCGGTTTTTCTTTTTTAAAAAAATCATTGACTTGGCTCTGATTGCGCAAATCCAATTCGTTCGATTTTCTGAAAATCACATTGTCATATCCTTTTTTATACAGACCCCTCAGTATAGCCGAGCCAACCATGCCTCTATGCCCTGCTATGTATATTTTATCTCCTTTTATCATACGTATTTTATTGAAAAACAGCGTTTTATGCTAAAAAATTTATTGAACGTCCTTTATTTTTGATCTGTTATAAATATTTGTTTTCCCCTAACCCCCAAGGGGGAACTACTGAGGAATAATTGAAATAATAACTAATGTTACATACTTCCAAATTGTTCCCCCTTGGGCAGGGTTGATTGGTTCTAAAAAGGTGCAGAGCACCATAATATTTGTAGCAAATTTTATTCGGATTTGTTTAAGGTGCAGCGCACCGAAACCTAA
>JAYTUY010000011.1:0-34369 GCA_043744275.1 Saprospiraceae bacterium | reverse complement strand
CAAACCTTTGCCATAACTCCTTTGTCCCACCACCACCGCCCGGTCATAGTCTTGCAATGTACCCGAAACGATTTCAGAAGCCGAAGCTGTTCCTTTATCCACCAAAACAACGATGGGCATTTGCTCATCTACTGAAGGGTTCAATGTTTTGAAACTTCTGTCCCAATCCACCACTTTACCACGTGTTGTGACCACTATTTCGCCTTTTGGAATCCAAATATTACAAATATTGACCGCTTCATTGAGCAAACCACCACCATTATCACGTAAATCGAAAATAACACCTTTCAAATTAGGATTTTTTTCTTTCAATTCAACAAACGCTTTTTTCACATTTTCCCCCGCATCGCGCGTGAAAGTCGTTAAAACAATATATCCAACTTGGTCATTGAGCATACCAGAGTAAGGCACATTTTGTTCAGTCACTTCATCGCGCACGACTTTTATTTTCATATTTTTATCAGAGCCATTGAGTTGAGGGCGATTGATGGTCAGTTCTACATCCGTTCCAGCAGCACCTTTAAGAATATCTCCAACCTCATCCACGCTTCTATTCAAGGCAGATTTACCATCTACAGCCAATATTTTATCGCCAGGCTTTAATCCCGCTTTTTGAGCAGGTGAGCTATCAAATACATCTGTAATAAAAACAAAATCCATTGTTTTATCAAATGCAGCCCCCACGCCATTGTATTTCCCCTCAGTAATATACCGATAGCCTTCAATATCGCTCTCAGAAATATAGTTGGTGTAAGGATCGAGCGAATTCAGCATCGCATCTACGCCCGTCCGCATGAGCTTAGAAGGGTCAACATCATCTACATAATAGGTGTTGAGTTCCTTGTAAAGGTTAGTAAAAATTTCAATATTTTTACTGATTTCAAAATACTTACCATGATCTGTTTTACGATTTGCTGCCAAACCTACCACAGCTAATACCATGATAATCAACCATTTACGTGTTTTAATAAACTTCATTTGTCTAATTTTTTATTAAAAAGTTAAAAACAAGTCCTTTTGTATAAAATCTATTTTCAATATTATTCATATTAAATTCAAAAACTATTCCTTATTCTTCGTATCCACAACAATCGTCACAGGTCCATCATTCAGCAAAGCCACTTTCATATCCGCACCAAATTCCCCCGTCAACACTTTCAGATGAGATACTTTTTCCAATTCTCCTACAAATCTTTCGTACATCGGCACTGCAAAGTCAGGTTTAGCCGCTTTCAAAAACGAAGGGCGATTACCTTTTTTCGTACTCGCATGAAGCGTGAATTGACTCACTACAAGTATTTCTCCTTGTATATCCATAACTGAACGATTCATCAAACCATTTTCGTCTCCAAATATGCGAAGGTTTGCAATTTTAGCTGCCAACCAATTTATATCTTCTTCGGCATCAATATCTTCAACGCCTACTAAAATGAGTAACCCCTCAGTAATCGCCGATTTTATTTGACCCTCAATCGTTACGGAGGCTTCTTTTACTCTCTGAATGACAACGCGCATTTTAAAAAATTGGTTTAGAACAATGTTAATTCTTCAGGTATTTCTTTATGCAAATCAGAAGAGTTGTTTTTAACAGAATTAATCTTCTCACTCACTCTGTAAATATGCAAAAAATTCACATTAGGTTGCTCACTCATTTTTAAAATAATGCTCAAATCAGTATCTCCCAGCCATTTTTCATAATCAGAAACTCCTCCTTTTAATATAACAGGCATTCGAGTATGCAAATTCGACATTTCTTGATTCGGCTCAGTCGTGAGAATTGAAAAAGTTTTCACGCCTTGCCATTCATCATAAATGCCTGCAAAAATCATTAACTCATCGTTGGGCATCACTATTCGATACGGTATTTTTTTTGAATTCACCGTTTTCCATTCATAAAAACTATCCGCTAAAACCAAGCACCGCTGCGAACGGATAGGCTCTCTAAACGATGGTTTTTCACTAATAGTTTCCATCCGAGCATTTATCAATGCCCCACTGCCTTTCCCATCTTTTGACCAATGTGGAATCAATCCCCATTGCATCGTTTGCAAAACATTGGGTTGCTTATTCGTGATGACATAAGCCTTCTGAGTCGGCGCAACATTATAATTTTCAAGCAAATTTCCTTGAATTTCAATATTCGGAAACTGCTTGACAACTTTCTCCTTTTTGACTACAAATGAAAATCGTCCACACATTTTAATATAAATTGATTCACAAAAGAGTTAATGATTGAGTACGTAAACATAAAAAGGCAAGCCTTATTTATTTGTTTCAATATTGAAAGCATTGATTATCAATGAGTTAACAGCTACTAACAGTTTTACACAACAAATACATTTGATTAAACTGAAACAAATCTATGCTTTTACTTTAATTAAGTTATAAACATCTAAAATATACACACTGTTTAAATCACTCATAATCAGCGTTTTAGACAAAACCAAAATCATCAAAAATTGTGAACAAACCTGTTCAAAGAATGGGTAGTTATTAACACCCGTCAACACCCCCTCAGTATAGAGCCTCGCGAGTGTTCAAAACTAACAAGTTTGAGCGGGTTTCAGAGCTTGTCCCCACTGCCCTCTAACATCTGTGTACATTGTTTAAAACAGGCATTGTCAAATACCACTTTTATAGTACATTATGTGGATAACGTTCTAACTCCTTGACAGACAAGATTTTATAATAAGGAAAACTATGTGGATGAATGTGTTGATAGCCCTTAGTAACTGTTGGTGGAACAAGATTTTCCACGCTTCTCCACGAATCCACACCCTTAATAATAGGGATAAAATGATTTTTTAAAAATTTAGTTTATTAATACTAAAAAAAAGAAATGTTCAAAAGGTCATGCAACAAAAACGTTTTTGTTGACTACGTTTAGATGAAAATACTGAGGGGTCTTTGTTATATTTGCAAAACTATTTTTTTCATCACTATTTTACAAAATCAATTAAACAACATGCTCTTAATAATTACAAATTGCTCTGTTAAAATCGGGAAACCCATTCTTTGTACGCTCATTGCCTTATTTTTTACCCTCAATCAGACTTACGCTCAAAAGCAAAATGACGAAATTGATGCCTATGCCAAGACCTTCAGCGACAATAAGGCAGTCAATATCGAAACCTTTGCACAGGCATTGGCACAGCCCTACACAACCGAATATGACAAAGCAAGGGTCATTTTCGCTTGGATTGGTACTCACATTCGCTATGATTTTAAAAAATTTGAAACAATGGCAGCTAATGGATTTAAACAAGAGATGAAAGGAACTTCAAAAGCGGATGTTGCTCGCAAAATTCAAGAAGCTAAAGATGCTGAAATGAATAAATGCTTTAAAACTAAAAAAGGTATTTGCGAAGATTATAGTCGGCTTTATAAAAGAATGTGTGAGGCAATCGGTGTAGAATGTCAGTTTATAGATGGATTAGCCAAACATTTATCACAACGGACAAAAGGCATGGAACACGCTTGGAATGCTGTGAAAATAAGCGGGAAATGGCATCTTTTGGATGCAACATGGGGCGCAGGCTATTGTGAAGATGAAACATTTAAACCTGAATATTCTGCTGGCTTTTTTATGGTTGCTCCTCATTTTTTTATCCTCAATCATTTGCCCAATGATGAGCAATGGCAATTTTTAGACAAGCCTTTAACGAAAGAAGAATTTAAACGTCAGCCCTGGTTCAATTATGGGCAAAGGACATATATTATTGAAGATATTAAACCTTTTACCGCGCTCAAAGCCGAAGATGGGAAGGCTTTTATCAAATTAAAATTTACTCAAAAACCTCCAGTCTTGATGTTGTTTTCACCTGGCCAAAAACCTATTCCTTGCGTAGAGTCTCAAAAAGACGGTTATACAATCCTCACTTTCAATGTCAATAGCTACCCATTTGTATATCTAAATGTCGGAAAAACTAAGCAAGATGACAGTTTTATAACAGTTGGTAAATTTTATATTGAAGTCAATTAATGGGGTGAAGAGATGATTATATTTCACTTTTATTTCGACTTATCAACATCAATATCACTTATCCACACGTATATGTGAATAAGTACGTAAGTTGTTCATTTTCAAAGTTTTACAATAATATTTTTTTAATAAATGTTTTTGCAAAAGAACCCCCTCAGTATTGTTTCATTTTTTAAGAGGTTATTTCAAAAAGCATACATTAATTATTAAATATTTAAAACAAGATTGCATAATTAATTAATTTACAATCATTTACATTTATCTATTTAAATTTTTAAAAATATTTGATTTCTATAAAAAGTTAAAAATAAGAATATTATATTGAATATTGTGACAAATCAAAAATCCTTTTATTGACTCAATAAAAGGATTTTTGATAAATAGAAATAATCTTAAATTTGTTGAAAACTATGTGGAAAACGCTTCAAAATTTGAGTTTATCCACAATTCCTTCGGCTTCTAAAAGTGTTTCGGGTTTGCCAATGTCGCACCAAATGTCATCATCGTGCCGATAGCCCATGATGGTATGTTCGTTGCAAATTCTGAGATACCAATCGATGATAGTAAAAAACGATTCATCAGGCGTCGTTTTAAAAATTTCGGGATTCACCACGTGAAAACAACTGAAAGAATACATCCCTTGCTCGGGGGCAAACCGCCCCATTTTGATAGTCTTTGTTTTCGTATTCATCCAACCGCAAAGCACCCCCTCAGTATCGTGGAGCATATAGCGGCTGGTATCGCGTTTTTGAATAGCAAAGGTTGCGATGGCATCGCTTTTAGAATGGGCATCATACATTTTATTTAAGTCAATATCGCTCAAAATATCAGCATTGCAAATAATGAAAGGCTTGCCATCATCAAAAAACCAAGCCGCTTTTTTCAAACCTCCCCCCGTTTCAAGCGGCATTTCCACCTCATGCGATGTGACGATTCGGATACCAAAATTATTGTTCTCTTTCAAAAACTGCTTGATTTTATCAGCAAAATGATGTACATTTATTATAATTTCTTTCACACCAAAGTGTATAAGCCGTTTAATCGTAATTTCTAAAAGAGGCGTACCTTTGACTTCTACAAGAGCTTTCGGGCGGTCATTAGTCAGTGGGCGTAGGCGAGTGCCGAGTCCGGCAGCGAAAATCATGGCTTTCATAAATATTTATCTAATTTTTTTTATTTAAATCTCTTAATTAACAACTTAAATACACTTCAAGGGCGAAAGTGGCAAGTTTTTAGGAATTAATGAAATGACGTTAACAAATAATTAAAGCAACTGAACGTTCTTTTTTAAGATTTTTTGCATCTTATATTTGTTAGAGTATTTAAACCGCCCTCAAAAACCTAATGTTTCATAAAAAAACGAATCAGAATGAAATTTAATCGTATAGTTTCTATTTTAATTTTCTCATTTTTTACCGTCTTCGCTATAAAAGCTCAAGAGGCTGCTCCAGGCTATATGATTACGCGACCCGACGGAACTATTCTCATGGCTGCTTTGGTGCTTCCCAACGGCGATACAATGATTTATTGTCAACTCCGCGAGATAGAAGTGAGCGCACCCAGAACTTTTGCCAACGCCGACGATTTCAAACGCTACGAACGCTATCAACGGTACGCGCCCACTGTGATACCTTATGCGGTCGAAGCTGTGCGGACTTACCGAGAGTTAGAAGCTGCTACACGCGACGGGAACAATAAAGACCGTAAAAAATACATCAATGATTTGCAAAATAAAATGGATGATAAATTTAAAGCACAACTCAAAGACCTCACGCGCACACAAGGCTTAATGTTGATAAAAATGGTTGAAAAAGAATTGCACATGCCGTTTTATGATTTGGTGAAAGATGTGAAAGGTGGCTTTTCAGCATTTTATTGGAACGAATTCGGTAAAGTATATGGCTATCAACTCAAAGATGGTTATGAGCGTGGAAAAGATTATATTTTAGATTCTGTTTTAGATAAATACGATTTATCTTATTTTCTGTACGCAAAATAGTTATTTCTGCTGCAATTTTATAAAAAAAGCACTTCCATACTGAGGGGGTGCTTTTTTTGTTTCTATTATTTTAAACTAAGGCTGTACTTTTGAGTTTTATAAATCTCGAATCCATTGTTATAAAATATGCAGATGACTTTAGAAAATCCAGCTTTAATTCTCCCACCAAATGCCACCAAGCAAGCAGGAGAAATTACTTGCAAATGCCCTTCAAATATTGCCATTATCAAATATTGGGGAAAACATGGCGTGCAATTGCCACGCAATCCAAGCATCAGTTTTACTTTAAATAATGCTTTTACTGAAACAAAATTAACTTATAGCACCAAAGAAAAATTCGATAACAAAATTGATTTAGAATTTTATTTTGAAGGAGAAGAAAATGAGGCTTTCCGAGCGAAGCAATTAAAATTTCTCAATACCCTCTTACCCATTTTCCCTTTTTTAACGCAAATCCATCTCAAAATAGAAAGTCATAATTCGTTTCCTCATTCGGCGGGCATCGCCTCGTCTGCTTCGAGTATGGCAGCTTTGGCTAAGTGTTTATGCACTTTAGAAAATCGCCTTTTTATGGAAAATACTGAGGGGTATGATTTTCTAAAAAAAGCATCATACATTGCTCGCTTAGGTTCGGGTAGTGCTTGCCGGTCGGTGTATCCGACGATGGCGGTTTGGGGTAAATGCGTTGATGTAGAAGGCTCTTCGGATGAATATGCCGTGCCGTTTGAAAATGAGATTCATGATGTTTTTAAAACCTTTCACGACGATATTTTAATAGCCAGTCGGGGAGAAAAATCTGTTTCAAGCCGCATGGGTCATGGTTTGATGGATAATAATCCTTACGCGGAGCCACGTTATGCACAGGCGCGCTCGCGTATGAGTGCCCTTATTGCGGCTTTGAAAATGGGAGATGTAGAAACTTTTGGACAGATATGCGAAGACGAAGCAATGACTTTACACGCCCTGATGATGACCAATTCGCCTTGGTTTACACTTTTAAAGCCCAATACTTTAAAAATGATTGAAATACTGAGGGGGTATCGAGAAGTGACAAAAACACCCGTTTTTTTCAGTTTGGATGCAGGACCCAATCTGCACATACTTTATCCACAGGCAGTTGAAAACGATGTTAAGATGTTGATAACCAATGAGTTACAACAATATTGTGAAAATGGACAAGTGATTTATGATAGGGTTTAGCCCCCTAAATCCCCTTTCCAAAGGAATGCCTATGGCAAAGAGGGGCTTTTTAAAAATCCATCCGCACCCTTAAATTAATGCGTCGAGAGGATAGATAATTCGGAATCGCAAACTGAGTATTATAAATTGTTTTTATCCATGTTTTAGACGCTTCATTGGGTACTTGCATCAAGTTGAAAACTTCCAAACTGAGCCATGTATTGCGCGTAAAACGCAGAAAATGGTGCGGCTTACGACCTTCCCAACCTCTATCCCACAACAAAACGGAGAAACCTAAATCCACCCGATGATAAGGTTTGAAGCGATAAGTATTGCGATAAACTTCATTATTGCCTGGAAAACCGAAAGGTAAGCCCGTACCAATCGTCGTATTCAAGTGCATTTTAAAGTTTTTATTCTTCGGCAAATAGTCTTGAAAAAAGACGGAAAGGGTCAATAATTGGTCAGTCGGCCGCGGCACATCGGCTACATCTTGACCTTTAGGCTCGCCTACTTCGCGTTTTTTATGCTGAACGGCTGTAATACTTTCACGCGCGCGAAGGAGCGAAAGGTTAATCCAAGACTCAGCACCGGGTACAAATTCACCGTTCACGCGCATGTCAAAACCCGTTATATAACCTGTCGCATTATTAATTCCTGCATATCTAATCCTCACATTATCAACATCATACGTAATTAAGTCCCATAATTTTTTATAATAAATTTCAGTAATTAATCTAAACGGAATGCGGCGTAATTTACCAATTGAAAAATCATAGGTCATACCCGCTACCACTTGCGCTGATTTTTGAGCCAAAGCATTTTGATTTACAACACCCTGTGGCGAGCGCAATTCTCTATAAAATGGCGGCTGATAATACAAACCACCTGATAAACGAAACGACACATCTTTTTCCCAATTCAAAGGTTTGTAAGTCAATTGAAGACGAGGCGTTACAAACGACTCTTTATTCAAATCCCAATAAGCACCACGCACGCCAAGAGTTGCTTGAAATTCACCGACGCTGTCCTTGCGCCAAGTGTAAGTATCCTGAAAATATGCCGTGATACGATTAGAATTTATAGCATTTTTTGTTTTCAAAACATTTCTAACAACCAAGCTATCATCTTTAAAAGGCAATGAATACAGCGCAGAATCCAAGCGTTCCCACTCATTTATTTTATCAGTGATATCTTCATTTTGAAATTTGACACTCCATTGCAAAAAATGGGTGTTTGTTACGGAAGGGTTCTTAGGGGCAAGTTGTATTTCAATACCTCCTTTATGCTCTATATTAGTTACCGCCGCATAAAGATTATTGCGGACAAACTGGTGTTGAGTGCCTGTTCCGAGCGTAGAGACTATTTCTCCTGCATTATCCTTAGCTAAATTGGTTTCAACTTCACCTATTAAATAATCGCCAATAATATCAATCCCTTCGGTCTCCAGTGTTTGAAAACGAGAAGCCAAGAGTTTGAGAAAATAAGGATTCTTTTTTCTATCGGGTAAATACGTTAGAGACACGCCACCCATACCATTTTGAAAACGGTCGCGCTCCTGCCCTTCAAATGCCGTGCGAACACCCAGAGTAAAATTGATTAAGCCCGTCGCTACATTACTGCTTTGCGGGAAAAAATTATAAGCACTTGCATTATAATTACCCATCAAAGCGACTTGCCAACTGCGGCTAATATCGAAAGTCAAATAAGTCTGAATATCGGCAAAATTGGGTGCATATTCACCTTTAATCGGCAGAGAACTAAGCAAATATTTAGTCGTTTTATAACGTGCACCGAGTAAATAACGGAAGCGGCGATACCCCTCAGTACCGAGCTTTTTACTGCCTTCCATATGCGCGGAGCCACCTAAAGCACTGCCTGCAAGGGAAAAGCGCATCGAATCAGGGCGTTTGTACTTAATATCCAAAACAGAGGACATTTTATCGCCATAACGCGCTTCAAAACCACCCGACGAAAACGATAAATCACGCACCAAATCAGGATTCGCAAAAGTCAAACCCTCTTGCTGACCTGCCCTAATCAATTGCGGACGATATACTTCAAAATCATTGACATACACCAAATTTTCATCATAATTACCCCCACGCACTTGATATTGAGAAGTCAATTCTCCGCCAGAACCTGAATTAGTGCCCAAAGCAATATGTGGTAGCACTGATTCCAAATTGCCCGTAGTAGTCGGCAGCATTTTAAAGTCCTTGATATCCTCTCTAATCATCCCGTTGTCCTTGATGCGGCTGTCTTTCACCACCACCTCTTGCAGCGAAGTCGATACCACGAGCGTCATATCAATGCGTCGTTGCGTACCTGCCCGCATAGGCTCAAGCGCAATCTTCGCTTCTTTATATCCTACCAAACTTGTCTGAAGCGTCAACGCTTTGCCAACTGGAATGGACAATGAGTATTCCCCTGCTGCATTGGTTTGCACATTTTTATTCGTCTCTTTGATATAAACAGTGACAAATTCGATGGGCTGATTGGTGCCCCCCTCAGTAACAACGCCGAAAATGGTGGCAGTTTGGGATTTTACAATGTGTAAAAAGAGGATATGGAATAGGATAGAGGTAAGTATTTTTTTCATATAAAAACTGAATGAGCTATTTCAATAAAATACGCTAAAAAACGTAATGAGGTTCGTAAAACAAAGCAAACGTTTAATTATCTATAAAATGTACATCTGTTCGGAGTAATAATTCAGGTGTGACATTTTCATTCTTTATAATAAAAACTCTATAACCTTTTTGTTTTAAATCATCAATTTGTTGAGAAGTAGGTAAAATTCTATAGGCAACCGTAATATTTGAAAAGAACATAGCTCTAACATAATCGCCTATATTAAAAACAATGGCTCCTTCACCGCCTGTTTTTTCATCTAATTTTTTTAACCAAACAGTTCTTTCTGTATTAAATTTATCTAAATGAAAAGGTTTTATTCTTTCAAAACTATAACGGATAGGCAAAGCAAATAGTAGAAATAAAATTAATGATATAAATTTAGGATTAAAACGCATTTTTAAGCGGTATATCTTCAAAAATTCAGCAAAATAAGCAGTTAACATGAAAAACGCTGGAGCCATAATCAGTAAATAAAGCTGTCGTTTAGTAGCCGATAAAGAAAAAATGAGCATTGGCAATCCAATCCAAAGTAGTAAAAAGCGGATATTTGTATTATTCCTTTTTTTAAAAGCCATTAAACATAACCATATCATCGGAATATAAATTATCTCGCCAAACATAATTCTGACATCGTTCAAATAATACCACCACTCGCCGCCATGACCTTGAATAGTTTCATTGACTGTAATCAAAGTCGCGCTATACATCCATTTTGCTTCTATTGGAAAATGAGTCAATATATAGATTTGCCAAGGTAAAGCGACTACTAAAGCACCTACTCCGAAAGCTAATAGGTTGAGAATGAACTTTTGATTTTTATAATTAAAAAAAATCCAAATCGGAAAAACTAAGAAGGCAGGATACCATTTACACATAAAAGCACACCCCATGCAAGCACCCGAAAGTATCGAATAAAACATTTTGTTAGGCTTATTTTTACTTAAAATAGCTGTTAAAATTCCTAAAGCGATAAAAAAATCGAAAAAACATTGAACATGGTCACTCGAATCTCTACCTGTTGCTACTTCAATTGTAGTCCCATGAATCGAATATAAAAAGGCGGCATAAAGAGACATTCTATTGTTAAAGAGAATTGCAGCTATTTTGTAAGTAACTAAAAGGGCTGATATTGAAATAATAAGTGAAGGCAATCTCAACGCCCAAAGGTTGACTCCAAATAATTTCATACTGAGTGCCATACTCCATAACGGCAAAGGTTGTTTACTCAACCAAATATGATTCATCGCCCAATCCTGAAAATCATACGGCAACACAGGCACATCAATTAAGGTTGGTTTCAGCCAATGTTTTATTAAATTCTTAGAAACAAGAGCATGAAATTGTTCATCCCAATCGTGCAAATAAGCATCGTTGATACAAAACAATCTTAAAAAAAGACCGCCTAATACAATAAAAAACAGCGTTTTAGAAACTGATTCTTTAGTATAAAAATAGTAAGATACAGCGAATGTACCGATGGATAATACTGGCAAAATGGAAGGATTTTCAAAAAAACTCATTTTTTATAAATTTTCACATAATCTATTAAAAAACGAGCAGGCCACCGTGTTTTATTTGAAGGCTTCCCATCTATACCTCCTACACCTAATCCTAAAATCAAATTTATGGGAAGTTGAGGCACGTCTTCACTAAATGTATGAATCAAAACATTATCCATGTAAATATGAATATACTTTTTTGTCCATTCGACTGCATATTTATGAAACCCCTCAGTAATATCTATTGGTTCACCATTTTCCAAAACCGGATTGAACTGAATCCAATGAGTCATTATTTTCTTCTGTTCTTTATTCCAATAATGATTACTTATTTGAAAAGTATTTTGCTTACTGCCTTTAAATTCTAAAGCATCTATTTCTTGATAAGTAGAATCAGAGCCTGACCAAAACCAAAAGGCTGGCCAAAGCCCCTTACCTTTAGGCAGTCTTATCATAGTTTCAATATAAACATCTGGTTCTAATCTCTGAGAAAAAAATGCTGTACCAGACGTATAATTTCTATTCCCATAATTTTCTTTATAAGCTGATAAAACTAAAGAACCATCTTTTATCTCTATATTTTTAGGTCTTTTTGTAAAATAACATAACCCATCGCGTTCAACCTCCTCTTGAACCCACCAAATTGCACCATTCAGCGAATCAGTTTCAAAGCTATCTTCAAAATACAGTTTCCACCCATTCATGTCGTTGAAAATTGCTTTTTCAGGTATTTTATAAGGTAAAATTTGAGTAGTGACTTTCTGAGCATACCCCCTCAGTATAAAGCTCAAAATAAGGCTTATGAGAATGATTTTTTTCATTAATTAAAATAAAAAATAATTTATAAAAATTATAAAATCAATGACTTATGATATTTTAAATTAAAACTGATCAAACTTTTTAAATGAAATGGCTTTGAAATCTGCTATCGCTTTTGTTGGATTTTCAGCATTAAAAACACTACTGCCGGCTACCAATACGTCCGCTCCTGCTTGTAAAATGACCTCTGCATTTTGCAATCCCACGCCGCCGTCTATTTCAATATGGCAATCAATATTGCGTTCATCCATCATCGTCCGCAGTTTGCGAATTTTATTAAGGGTTTGATAAATAAATTTTTGACCGCCAAAACCAGGATTGACAGACATCAAACAGACTAAATCCAACATTTCAAGCACATCCTCCAAAACCGTCACGGGTGTATGCGGATTGAGTGCGACACCTGCCTTCGCTCCTGTTGCACGTATTTGCTGCAAAGTACGATGCAAATTCGGACATGTTTCATAATGAACAGTGATGTTATCAGCACCTGCTTTTCGGAAACTCTCAATATATTTTTCAGGCTCAACTATCATCAAATGCACATCAAGCGGCTTGATTGCCATTTTACGAATCGCCTTAATAATCATCATGCCGAAGGTGATATTTGGAACAAAACGCCCGTCCATCACATCGAGGTGAAACCAATCGGCTTCGCTGGCATTTATCATTTCTATTTCCGCTTTCAAATTCGTAAAATCTGCCGCCAATACTGAGGGGGCTACTAAATGCTTCATTTTATCAATTAAAATTAAAAAATTATCCCGACGGAGGTCGAGGTTGAATTAAAATGCAAAACTACGGTTTGGTAGAGAAAAACTGTATTTTAATATAAATTTTAAATTTTTCCCTTGAAATATTACTAAAATTGTCATCGCAAATTACCTTTATACTGAGGGGTAAGTAATGATGAATGATAAATGATGAACGATGAATTTTTATAAAACGCTTAAAAAACAAAAAGTCTAAACCAGTCAATATATGTCAAAAAATATTTTACGCATTGAAGATGTTGTCAAAACCTATGGTAAGCATGTAGCCGTGAATCATGTCAGTTTTGATGTTCCTGAAGGCTATATTTTCGGAATGCTCGGACCGAACGGCGCAGGGAAAAGCTCTCTGATTAGGATGATAACAACTATTACTCGACCTGATTCGGGTCGCATTTTCTTTAATGGCGAACTGCTCAATAGCAACCATCCCGAACAAATCGGCTATATGCCCGAAGAGCGCGGCTTGTATAAAAAAATGAAAGTCGGCGACCAACTCATGTACCTCGCGCAACTCAAAGGCTTGAGTTATGATGAAGCACGTAAGCAAATAAAATATTGGTTTGAGCGATTGGACATTGTCGATTGGTGGGGTAAAAAAGTTGAAGAACTCTCAAAAGGGATGCAACAGAAAGCGCAATTTATCGCCACAGTGATTCATAAACCCCGTATGCTCATCCTCGACGAACCGTTTTCAGGGCTTGACCCCGTCAATGCGAATCTTTTGAAAGATGAGATTTATGAGATGCATAAAAATGGTACGAGTATTATTTTTTCTACGCATCGCATGGAGCAAGTGGAGGAAATATGCGATAAAATAGTCTTGATAAATAAAGGTGAAAATGTGTTGATGGGAGGTGTTGCGGATATTAAGCAGCAATTCAAAGAGAATCTTTTCCGCATTGACTACGACGGTGCGCTACCCGAAGGTTTTGCGACTCGTGCGACGATTGTGGAAATGACCCCTCAGTATTTGACGGCTAAATTAGAAACAACGCATAATTCCAATGATTTACTACGATTTTTATTAGATGGTGGTGTGCGAGTAACCGCTTTCAATGAAATATTGCCGAGTTTGAACGAAATTTTTATTCGCCAAGTCGGTGAGTCAAATGTGCAATTTTGATTAGATAATAGACTTTTAGAAAATAGATGTTAGATGGTTAAAACATTGACTATCAATGTTTTATGATGCAATTATTTTTAAAATAAAATAAAAATATAATTCAGCAATGAATAAACTTTGGCTTATTATCAAAAGAGAATACATGTCTCGTGTGACTAAAAGGTCTTTCATTTTGGGCACTATCTTGACACCACTTGGCATTGGTGCGCTCATGTTTTTCAATGTCAAAATGATGATGTATAAGGACGATAATTATAAAAAAATAGCTGTCCTCGATGAAAGCGGTATTTTAACAAGTGCGCCTGAAAATCAGAAAAATTTGCAATTTACGCTTGTGGAAGGCGATTTGGCTATGCTCAAAAAGCAGGTTTTGGACAATCAGTACGATGGGGTTTTAGTGATTCCGAAACTTTCGAGTGCTATGGATAAAGCCTTTACGGTGAAATATTATTCGGATGATAAACTCGGCAACGATATGAGTTCGGATATTGAAAACAAAGTGGAAGATGCTATTAAAAGCTTCAAAATCAAGGAGTTACAACTTGATACTGCTAAAATAGCTGCCTTAAAAACACATGTTGAAATCGACCCTGATCCGATAGAAAGTGATAAAAACTCTTCGTCTATTTCAGGCGTGGTGGCGATGGGCATCGGTGGATTTATGGGTTTTTTCATGTATTTGTCAGTGTTTATTTATGGCATGATGATATTCCGTTCGGTGATGGAAGAAAAGACGAGCCGAATTGTAGAAGTCATTATTTCAAGCGTCAAACCATTTCAATTAATGCTTGGGAAAATCATCGGCGTTGGGGCTGTCGGTTTGACACAATTTGTTATTTGGGGCATTTTATTAGCGGGCATTTCCGTTGGTGTAGGTGCTATGCTCGGTTCTGATGCTTCAAAAATGGGCACCAATCCTGCCATGGGTTCTATGCAAAACATGGATCAATTAGAAGGCGTCAGCAAATCAGCTCAATTGATGATTGAACTGCAAAATCAAAATTGGTGGGCATTGATACCATTGTTTATCATATTTTTTGTTTTGGGCTACTTGATGTATTCGTCGCTATTTGCAGCCGTTGGTTCAGCCGTCGGCGATGATACAGGCGAGGCTCAATCTCTCACTTTGCCGATTACAATACCCGTCATCCTCGCTATATATATCATGATGGCAGCTATTCGCGCGCCTGAAAGCAGTTTGGCAGTTTGGTCGAGTATTTTCCCTTTGTTTTCACCCATTGTGATGCCTGCGAGATTGCCATTTAATCCACCGTTTTGGCAGGTGGCATTGTCCATCACACTCTTGGTGGCGACTGTTCTTTTCTTAGTTTGGTTAGCAGGAAGGATTTACCGAGTGGGTATTTTGATGTATGGTAAGAAAGTGACTTTTAAAGAATTAGGCAAATGGCTGTTTTATAAGGATTGATAGACGTATTGAATAACATTCCAAAAGTTGTAAAACTTTTGGAATGTTCTGCTACAATTTTTTTAAAACTAAAATATAATAATTAAAAATAAACTCCTTTTTTTTCAAAATCGTTTTCTCCAACAAGCAGCCTCTTGAGGTGAGCATATCTGAATACTCCTTTAAATTGTATTGATGCGGATGCAAAATATCGCCTGGTATGGTTTGAAATATAGTCTTCAAAAAAGAGAAATTATGTGCATCAATAGACACCACTAAATGCCCTCCTGTTTTAACAGAATTGACGAGTATATCAAAACATTTATCCAAATCAGCTACATGATTGATGGCATTTAAGCAAAAAACAGCATCGTATTCATTCGTTTTATCAAACGTTTCTAAAGGTTGCGAATAGAAAGTAACGTTTGGATAAAGGCTTTTTTTGAAATGAGGTAACTTCTTTTCATAATCATCCAACAGCGGATCGAGGGCATCTACTTTTTGATTTTTAAAAATCATGAAAATACCAGCGGGACCACATCCTGCATCAAGGAGGCGAGTATTGACCCCCTCAGTATTCAAGCGTTCTAAGCCAGTTTCAAGGAGTAAATTTTCCCAATAATACGTTTTCCAATCGGCATAATCGGTGGTTGGTTTGTTTTTAAGATAATTTTGCCACCAACGAATTTCAGCAGCTTGCGCTATTTTCCAACGAAAAGTCATAAGGGAATGATGAATGAATAATGATGAATGATGAATTTACGAGGGCATCAAATTATGCCAATTAGCTTTGTATTGTTAAATTATCATTTTCCAATTCCTTGAAATAAAAAATTGCTTTTTCTTTCAAAATTCGCTCCTGCACTTTTTCACCTTTGGATTCTACAGGCTTGATAATCTTGTAATGAGGCCACCCCTCAGTATCTCGCCCAATAAACTCATAATAGCCATCATAACTCAATAAATGGCAGACGGCAATATGCATTAAGTCTTGTTTCTCTTCCTTCGTAAATCCTTTTTTCCAAAAGCCTAACTCTTGAATGCCAATCATCAAAAGGACAACATTCATATCAGGCAAAGTTTCGTATTTCAAGGCATCTTTGACAATATGGCGGACTTTCAGCCATTCAAAATCTAATTCCCAATCTTCCATTATTCTACCGACATTAAGCACCTCTGGTGCATTTTTAAAATTTTCAATTTTCAATTTTCAATTTTCAATTTTAAGGGGTATGATATTGAAACCTGATTTTAAAAGTGTTTGTTTAGCGTCTTCCATGTTTTTGCAAAATCCTAAAATAAAGCCGCCTCCACCGGCACCGCATAATTTCAACTTATAAATATCACCAGCCAAGCCTTCCAGCCAAGCATTTTTATACGCCAAAGGTACGGCTTCTGGGAAATAACGGTATTGAAAATGGCTTATTTTATGCACTGTTTCAAATAAAACATCGGGCATATTATTGAGAAAAGCAGCAATAGCATCATCAATATTCGGCACTAATTCATTGATTATCAAGTCATTATACTGAGGGATCTTGCAACGGTCGGCAAATATGGTTATCAAATTTTCTGCTTTTCGTTGGATGTGAGTGTCTATTAAAAAGTATTGCACATCATTTTTAATGGAGTTTAAGGCTTCTATTGTTTTATCTTTTTTAATTAAAACAGGTTTTTTAACATAGCAAATCAAAGGGTCAAAACCTGAACTGGCGCCATGAAAATAGCTTTCCATTTTGCCAAAAATTGTTTTTAATTCTAATAAATTGTCTGATTTTATTGTACAAAATTTATCATACACACCCGCAACCAAGGCACCACTACTGCCTACGCCATATCCGCGTGGCACATGAGATTCAAAGTATAAACCTTGATTCAATGCCTCTGCTAACCCCTCAGTATCCAGCATTATTTCATCGTTTTCAACAATTTGTTTTAGGTAATTGGACAATTTTGGCAAATCGAATTGGAGGGTTTTATCATCGGCATATTTCCATGAACCACCATATTTCCAAAAGGGCATAGCCAAAGCTTGTGAGCCTTGCAAGACAGTATGTTCACCGAATAATAAAAGTTTTGCTGGATAAAATGTATTGGTCATAATGAAAAACGAAGCAAAATTGGCACTTAATCCCATATTTCGGGGAGAATATATTCGTTAACGTATTGGATTTTTTTTTAACAAGATTTTAAAGTCACAAAATTTTAGCTGATGCAATATTTTCTTGTACAAACAGTTTTTACTTAAAATAATCGATTTATGACAGCATTACCTCTACACGCAATTTCACTTTATTTCAAAACCGTTAAATTTTAAAAAACATGAGATTCCTATTGAGTGTATGGGTATTTAGCATCGCTTCTATTACTTCTCTTACCGCACAATGTCTTGAAGGCGACTGCCAAAATGGACGCGGCGTTTATCAATTCGACAACGGCAATAAATACGCTGGCGACTTCCGTAAAGCCATCATGAATGGCAAAGGTACGCTTTATTTTGCCAATGGCAACCGCTACAATGGCGATTGGCAAGGCGGTTTCCGCGAAGGTTTGGGCATATACTACTTCTCAAATGGCAATGCCTACACAGGCAATTTTAAGAAAAATAAATTTAATGGGCAAGGCACTATGACTTTTACAAGCGGTAATAAATACACAGGTAATTGGGAAAATGACCAACCCAATGGCTCAGGTATTTACTATTTTGCAGGCGGCGATAGATACGAAGGGAGCATGAAAAATGGTAAATTCGATGGCTCAGGTACTATGTTTTATAAAAATAATGAAAAATACGTAGGTGAGTGGGCAAATAATGCTCGTCATGGGCGGGGCAAAATGTATCGCGCTGACAATAAGTTGGTAGAAGGAGTTTGGGTCAATGGCACTATGACGAATAGCTCCGAAGGCTCAGTCGGTCAATCTTCAACAGCGAATACCCCCTCAGTATCAACGAGTTCTGAAGGCTTACAGGATTGCAATAAAAACTATTGCCGCGATGGAAAAGGCGTATATCAATACGGTGATGGCAGCAAATGGGTCGGCGAATTTAAGGATGGCACTCCCGAAGGCTCAGGCACTTGCTACTATGTGAATGGCGATAAATACGTCGGTAAATTTGAAAAACATGCACCACATGGCGAGGGTGCTATGTATTATAAAAATGGTAGAATTTTATCAGCGATTTGGGAATATGGTCGCCCGGTGGGAGAAATACCTGCTAATAGCAAAGTAAATGAAACACCAGTGGATGTTGAGCGCGATAATGAAGTAAAAATATGGTCGGTTGTGGTAGGTGTAGGTCGCTATAGCTCAATGCCTGTTTTGAAATATTCTGATGATGATGCCTATCAATTTTACTCTTTTTTGAAAAGCCCTGAAGGCGGTGCTTTGCCCGATAAACAAGTGCGGGTATTAGTGGATGAAGATGCTACACGGTCAAATATCCTCACAACAATGCGACAAGTGCTTTTGAAAGCGGATGAAAATGATGTGGTGATTTTTTATTTTTCAGGTCATGGTTTAGAGGGGGCATTTTTACCACAAGATTATGATGGCATTAATAATAAATTGTATCACACCGAGATAAAAGCCATTTTAGAGCAAAGCAAAGCGAAGCATAAAATTTGCATCGCCGACGCTTGCCACAGTGGTACTTTATTGGCGATGAAACAACCTTTAGAAAATGTTTTACAGACATATTATCGCGCGTTCAATGCTTCCGCAGGGGGTACAGCCTTGTTTATGTCATCAAAAGGAGAGGAATATTCGCTTGAAGATCAGGGGCTGCGGTCGGGCATTTTTAGCCATTATTTGATTCGTGGCTTAAAAGGCGAAGCGGATGTGGACGGCAATAAAATAGTGACGATTCGTGAAATCTATGATTTTGTCTATAAAAATGTGAGAACATACACGTCAAATGTACAAACGCCAATGATTAGCGGTAAGTATGATCAATCAATGCCTGTGGCAGTTGTGCGGCATTAATTTTTTCAAATTTTTACACCCAAAACCTGCAAGCACTTTATGTGTTCGCAGGTTTTTTTATTTTAATTTAAAAATTGCTTAAAATTTAAAATTTATGTAATTTTGGATTTCAATTCCAAAATTACATAAAATGTATATTGAAAGACAAATTACAGCCGCCATTCAGCAGAGTCTTTTAGAGATGCCAATAGTGACAATTACGGGACCTCGTCAAAGTGGGAAAACCACATTGGCTCAGAAAGTAGCACCCAATTTTACTTATGTGAACCTTGAAAATTTGGATGATAAAGAATTTGCTACAAACGACCCACGCGGCTTTTTGAATCGCTACGGCGAAGGGACTATTATTGATGAAATTCAAAATGTACCAAGCCTTTTTTCATATCTTCAAACGGTGACCGATAGCCGAGGCACTAAAGGTCAATATATTTTAACAGGCTCTCAACAGTTTTCATTGCTCTCAAATATTACTCAAAGCCTTGCTGGACGCACTGCTTTGTATCGGCTGCTACCCCTCAGTATTAGCGAGGTTTCAAACGCTTTACCTCTGCCTGATGCCTTTGAAGAATATATTTGGAAAGGCAGTTACCCGCGTATTTATGCCGATAATTTGAATCCTACACGCTGGCTCAATGATTATATTCAAACCTATATTGAGCGAGATGTTCGGCAATTACAAAATATAAAAGACTTGAGAACTTTTACTCAATTTACGAGAATGTTAGCAGGTCGGGTAGGTCAATTATTGAATTTAAATGATATAACCAATCAAATTGGAATTGATAATAAAACTGCTAAAAGTTGGCTATCTGTTTTAGAAGCGAGTTATATTATTCATATTTTGCCGCCTCATTTTGTTAATTTTAATAAAAGAATTGTCAAAACGCCCAAATTATATTTTTTAGATACAGGTTTGGCTTGTGCTTTATTAAATATAAAATCTGCGGAGGAGTTATCTACACATTATTCACGCGGTGCACTTTTTGAAAATTGGGTCATAACTGAAGTAATTAAAAACCGTTTAAATCAAGGAAATTCCATATCAGACTTGTATTTTTGGCGCGATAGCAATGGCAATGAAATGGATTTAATCATTGGGGATAGTGCTCAAAAAGCTTTTGAAATAAAAGCATCACAAACACTTAAAACCAATCTTTTTGAATCGTTGGATAAATACAAAAAATTGAATAATGAAGCTGAAACCTGTCTTATTTATGGCGGTACTGAAATACGAAAACAATATGGGCATGAAGTGGTTGGATGGAAAAATATGGCTCAAATTGGGTAGAATATGGTGCGATTCGCTCTATCAAGTCGCGCAGAGCGTGATGGCGCAAAATGCGCTCCCCAAAGGCATGACTGAGGGGGTATATTTTATAAACAATTGATTTTCAATATTTTATAAAAATTAAAAACAAAAAGTTTTAATTAAATTATAACCAAATTCAAATTATGAAAAATCAACTGATTGAATGCGTTCCAAATTTTAGTGAAGGGCGAGATATGTCTATCATCAAGCAAATTACGGATGAAATAGAGAGTGTTGATGGTGCTCTTTTACTCAATGTTGACCCTGGGAAAGCGACAAATCGAACGGTTGTCACATTCGTAGGTGCACCCGCAGCTGTTGTGCAAGCTGCCTTTTTAGCCATCAAAAAAGCGGCTGAATTGATAGACATGAGCCAACACAAAGGCGAACACCCGCGTATGGGTGCGACGGACGTTTGCCCTTTAATTCCGATAGCTTATATTTCGATGGAGGAGACGGCTGAATGGGCACGTCGATTAGGTGCAATGGTAGGACATCCCCTCAGTATTCCAGTGTTTTTATATGAAGCGGCAGCCTCAAAACCTGAGCGCAGAAATTTGGCTCACATACGCTCAGGTGAGTACGAAGGTTTATCTGAAAAATTGAAAAAACCAAAGTGGCAACCTGATTTTGGAGCGGCTGTTTTCAATCCAAAAGCAGGAGCAACGGTCATTGGAGCGAGAGATTTTTTAGTGGCGTATAATGTCAATTTGAATACAACAAGTGTTCGTCGAGCCAATTCCGTCGCTTTTGATGTGAGAGAACAAGGTCGGGTTTTGACGGATGAAAAAGGCAAAACGCTTTTAGATGAAAAAGGAGAACCTAAGCGTCAAGCGGGTATGTGCAAATCAGTGAAAGGCATTGGTTGGTTTATTGAAGAATATGGCATCGCGCAAGTGTCCATGAATTTGACCAATATCAACGAAACACCCTTGCATATTGCCTTTGAAGCCTGTTGCAAAAGTGCTGAAAACAGAGGAATGCGAGTGACGGGTTCTGAACTTGTGGGGCTTGTGCCTAAGCGCGTTTTGATAGAAGCAGGGCAATATTTTTTAAAAAAACAACAACGTTCAGCAGGCATTTCTGAAGAAGAAATCATTAAAATAGCTGTAAAAACCTTTGGTTTAGATGAATTATCGCCATTCGACCCATCAAAACGCATCATCGAATATTTGTTAGAAGATGCCACTGCCGACCCCCTCAGTAAAATGACGCTTCGCCATTTTGCGAATGAAACGGCGTCCGAAAGCCCTGCTCCAGGCGGTGGCTCTATTGCCGCTTATCTCGGTTCGTTGGGCGCAGCATTAGCTACGATGGTTGCTAATTTGAGTAGCCATAAAAAAGGTTGGGACACTCGTTGGGAAGTATTTTCAGATTGGGCAGAGCGTGGTCAAGCCTTGAAAGATGCGCTTTTGAAAAAAGTAGATGAAGACACGGCTGCTTTTAATGCCATTATGGAAGCTATGCAATTGCCTAAAAGCAATGATGCTGAAAAAGCCGCCCGCAAAGCCGCACTTCAAGCTGCTACAAAATATGCGATAGAAGTACCCCTCAGTACAATGCGCCTTTCACTTGAAAGTTTTGATATTATTAAAGCAATGGCTGAGATTGGCAATCCCAATTCCGTGAGTGATGCAGGCGTAGGGGCATTATGTGCGAGGGCAGCAGTGCGAGGGGCATATTTGAATGTTAAAATAAATGCTGCTGGTTTTGACGATAAAGATTTTATAGAAAAAACATTAAAAGAAGCGAATGAAATAATAGATAAAGCGGCTATTTTTGAAGAAGAAATTTTAAATATTGTTGACAGCAAAATGTAGATCCCTAATCAATCCACATATTCAACTTTCCTTAATAATTTAATACCCAATGAAATTTCAATGGACAGGTTGCGAATGCTTTGCTCTGGTACACTCACATTTTGACGCTGGAAAGGATCCCAGCCAATAAATGGCGGGCGGAAATATTGTTTTGAAATATCTGGATGAATACTTATTTCGAGTAAACCGCCTACAAAATCCGAAAAAGGGAATTCATAACCACCAGCTACGGTCAAGCCATAATTGAATTTTTTAACAAACTCCTTTTGAGGTTGTGAATAAAAACTAAAAAGAGCATTGGCAGCTTCCAAATTCGTATTGACAGTGTATTCCCCCCTCAGTCCAATAGCATAAAATGCATTTTCCTTACCCAATACGCCCCGCCGTTTTGCTCCGAGAATGAGTGCCACATTACCAAATTTAAATTGTTGTGTAAATGCAGGCACATTCACAGTGTTGCCATTAAAATCAACACCCGTTGATTTGCGATAGCGAAAAGCACTGCCGCGAATATGATAACCCAATTGGGCAAATAAAACAGAAGTCGGATTTTCAGGAGCATTTTCAATAAAAGCTGCTCCATGATATTGAAAAAGAAGACTATTATCGTAAGTGCCGCCATTGCCCCAACGCTGAGAACCTGCGGTCAAACCGCCTTTCACGCCCCAAACAAAACTTTGAGCATAAAATACTGAGGGGGTAAGAGAGAATGCAAAAAGTAGGATTAAAAAAATGTATAAACGTTTCATTGATAGTTTTTTATAGAATTATAATCATTTAATGTCTTCTAAAAAAGCATTCAAAAGCCGAATGCCATAGGCTGTTGCAACGCGTGCCATGCCTAATTCATTGGTTATCAAAGCCATTCCAGCTATATCGAGATGCGCCCAATTGGTATGCCCATCTGTAAACATTTCAAGGAATTTGGCAGCTGTAATAGCCCCAGCCATCGGTTTATTGGTCAAATTAGAAATATCAGCAACGTCGGATTTCATATCGTCCATATAAATTTCCCAAATAGGTAATCGCCAAATCCGCTCGCCCGTTGCATCCCCTGCACGGGAGAGTGCAGAAGCTAAATCATCGTTATTTGAAAAAAGACCTGCAGCATTATATCCAAAAGTGGCTACAACCGACCCCGTCAATGTAGCCAAATCAATAATTGTATCGGGATTGAAATTTTTCTTCATATAAGCCAATCCATCCGCCAATATGAGCCTGCCTTCAGCATCTGTATCAATGACTTCTATGGTTTTGCCCAAATACGATTGGATAACATCGCCTGGTTTTGTACCATCGCCGTCCACCATATTTTCAGTAGCAGGCACGATGCCGATAATATGAACAGGCAATTTCAATTTAGCAGATAGTTCCATCGTACCTAAAACAGCCGCTGCACCGCCCATATCAGATTTCATCAAGTGCATATTATTGGAAGGCTTGATGCTGATGCCGC
Source organism: Saprospiraceae bacterium (assembly GCA_043744275.1). GTDB lineage: Bacteria > Bacteroidota > Bacteroidia > Chitinophagales > Saprospiraceae > JAAFJT01. The sequence continues at coordinate 10,384 of JAYTUY010000011.1, read as the reverse complement.
CCGTATCGAAAGTAACGCCTTTGCCAACTAAACCGATCGTCTTTGTTGCATTTTCAGGCTTATACTCCATAATAATAAAACGGGGTTCATAGCTGCTACCCCTATTGACCGAAAGGAGAGCATGTAAGCCTATTTCTTCGCATTTCTTTTTATCGAAAATAGTAACGTCATAACCATATTTTTTACCTGAATCGACTGCCCAATCAGCTAAATACTGAGGGGTCTTATTATTAGGTGAGGCATTGACCAAATCCATGATTCTGATTTGGGTTTCAGCAGTCGCTATAGCCTTATCAGCCATTTTTTGAACGTTTTCAACATCATTCTCTACAAAAACGACCAATTCTGAATCGTCTTTCGATAAGGGGTGAATACCGTTTGGTTCAGATTTGTAAAGCCCAATGCGATAAATGCCAAGCATAAAACCATTGACAGCCGCTTGGATGGTCTGCAAATCCTTTATGTTAGAATGGATGAAACTGATGGTAATTTCTCCACCAAATTTATTTTTTTGGAGAAATGAAAGACTGCGAAAGGCGGCAATAATATCAGCTGAGCTCGGTTTTTCACCTAAGCCTAATAGATATATTTTCGTATCATTTTCGTAAAAACTGGTCGTTTCTTTTAAATCGCCTTTCAAATCACCTTTCAAACGCGTAGGTGAAATGCCAAAAGTGAGGGCAACCGATTCGAGGGTCTCCGTCAGTTTTTCATTTTTTAGAATTGGTATGACAACAGTTCCTTGTGGTTTCGTGAACCGCGATTTAATTAATGCTTTCATACTCGTATCAAGGGAGTAATAAATATAACTTATTTAAATTAAACCACAAATATAAAAAAAAATAACCTGTGCGATTGAAAAATTTCAATAGGCTATAAAATTATAATTTAATATTTGGCATTGATTATGCTATTTTAAATAATAGCGATTTGTATTTATTGCATAAATGATTGATTTTCAATTTATTAGACAGATAAAAATATAAAATTTAAATTAAAACTCATGAATATTATCAGAAAATTTAGACTACCAATTCTTGCTTTTTTAATCTTAACAGGTATTAACAGTTTAAGAGCAAGTGATTCTCTGAGTATCGAGGGGTATTTGGTTTCTAAAAATATCAAAGCTATGAAGACGCGAGAAGGTATTTTTTATACCGTTGGTACTGAGGGGTCGGGTGTTTTGCCTCGAAATGGAGATTACGTAAAGATTAGATATGTTGGAAAACTTTTGGGTGGGAAAAAATTTGATGAATCACCTACGAACGAGCCTTTTATTTTTCAATTAGGCTATCGCCAAGTCGTTCAAGGTTGGGATATAATGATTCCCAATTTTAAAGTAGGAACTAAAGCAACGCTTTTTATGCCCGCAGAATTTGCTTATGGCAAAAGTGGTATTGGTACTGTCATTCCACCCAATACACCACTCATATATGATATTGAGGTAGAGGAAGTTTTAGGTGTGAAAGAATATAACTCACATATGCGCAATCTTGAAGATAGTGAGCGAAAAGCATTTTATCAGCATATTGAAGATCGTTTTTTACAGGATAAAATAAAAATTAATGATTACGCCATTGCACACAAGCTCAAGGTGCAACGCACTGAAAGCGGAGTAAGTTATATCGTTACGAAAGAAGGCAAAGGTGAAAATATAAAAGAAGGAAATTTGGTGACATTGAATTTTGAAGGCTATCTTTTAGACGATAGACTGTTTGAGTCAAATAAAGAAAAACCTTACACCTTCAAATTAGGAGAAGAAAAAGTGATAGAAGGTTTAGAAGAAGGATTGAAATTTTTTAATAGAGACAGTGAAGGTTTGATAATTATACCCTCCAAATTAGCATATAGTGGAACGGCGATAGATGATAAAAAAATTCCCATTCCAGCTCATTCTAATTTAGTTTTTAAAATACAAGTGATTGATATTCAACAAGATATAAAATAAAAATAAAAGAACCCGAATTGTCTGTTTAGATAATTCGGGTTCTTTATTTTTAGAAATAATTAAAATAATTAATTCAAACTACTCAATTTTTTCTGCACTTCTTCAACCAATTTTTTCTGAGCTTCTAATTTAGCTTTATTTTCTTCTTGTTGCTTCAGATTTGTTTGGATTTCAGCTTCGGCTTTTTGAATGCGTTTTTTGTAATCTTCAATATCGCTATGCAAGCCTGAGTTTTTCTTTTCAAGGCTTTTTTGCTCGCTTTCAAATTTTTTCAAACTTTTTTGTTGCTCATCTAATTGCTCTTTGGTTTGCTCACGCGTCACTGTCATAGCATAGTTGAGCATTAATTTTTCTGCTTCTTCATATTTATCCTTAAAATCTTTAGAGTTGACGTAAGCACCGCCGAGGTCAATCCAAAGCGTAGCAGCTGTATTGTCAGGTGTTTCGCTGAATTTTATGTACATGTCAACTGTGTTGCTGCCACCAATGCCAGCAATCATGGCGTTGTCTAAAAAATATTCATCACTTTTTTTAACTTTTTTATAATCGCCTTTGTACTGCTTAATAAAATCTTTCCAAATTTTTTCAGCAAATTTAGCCGAAGTTTTAGGCAAGTTTACAGCAAGGCTACTTTTAGTGCCTTGGCTCATAGAACGCTCGGATTCTGAAATAAGTGACATAGATTCGACCCCTTTTGCGGTTGTTTGAGCGTAAAATACTGAGGGGGTGCTGATGAGTAGTGTGAACAGAATGATGGATTTCATGATTTTCATAAATCAATTTTTTTTAATTGTTTGAAATAAAATAAGGTAAATTTACATGATTCAAATGTCAAATTTAAAACATGCACTCTAAAATAACATATTTTCCCTTCAAAAAGTGCATACTTTTTGATTAAAAGAATTACGCAATTTTTAATTACTAAATCAGAATCTAATTTTTAACTTAAAATGATTCACTCAAAGCTTACAATTATTGGTTTCATTGTATTTTGTACAGTGATACTGAGGGGTCAAAGTCTCGAAAAAGCCAATACATTTTATAAAGATGGTTATTATGCCAAAGCAATTCCTATCTATGAAGCCATCCTGAAAAAGAAATCCTCAATAACAATCAAAAGTAAATTGGCGAATTGTTATCGCATTTTGAACCTTGCTGAAAAAGCTTCATTGACTTATAGCGAAATTATCAAGGACAATAAAGCAGAACCAATGGATTATTTCCGTTATGGAGAAGTGATGATGATGCTCAGTCATTACGATTCTGCTCAAATTTATTTTAAACATTTTAATGACATAAGTGCTGAAGACGAACGCGGTGCTATGATGCTTAAAGCATTGGGTAGAATGAAAGATATAATTCCAGCTATGAGAAATGTCATCATCGAGCCGTTCAAACATAATACGGATGCTGATGAAAGTGTACCTGTTTTTTATAAAAAAGGTTTAGTATTCGCCAGCGATAGAAGTTCTGGATTTAATTTGATGAAACAAAAAAATCAAACTACAGGACGAGATTATATCATGCTCTATTTGAGTGAAAAATTAGGCGATACAGCTTTTGCAAAGCCTAAGGAATTTTCACCTAAATTTACGGAACTTAATAAAAATACAGGCAATATCTCATTCACAGCCAATGAAAAATTTGCCTATTTCTGTAGGAATAGCAATACTACCAGTAAAAATGGTACATACAATATGCAGCTTTTTTCAGCTGAATCGAATGGTAAAAATGGTTGGAAAAAAGTAAAACTCATCCCATTTTGTAATAATGAATACAATTATATGTACCCCTCAGTATCACCAGATGGACAAAGACTTTTTTTCGTTACTGAAAGAGCAGATGGATTTGGTGGCTTGGATATTTATGTTTCTAAAAAAGCTAAAAAAGGATGGTCAAAACCTGAAAATTTAGGCTCTAAAGTGAATACATCAGCCCACGAGGGTTTCCCCTATCTTTCAGAACAAGGCAAATTATATTTCTGCTCAAAAGGTCATCCTGGCTATGGCGGGTATGATATATTTGTCACTACTCAAGATTCTCTGACAGGTGAATGGGGAACGCCACAAAACCTCGGAACACCCATCAATAGTGCTTATGATGATATATCTTTTTCATTCGCTGATAGTACTTGGGGCGGGTTTACGTCTGCAAGGAGTGGACGCGGAGATGATGTTTTTTTGTTTAAAATTGTTAATAAAATTCAAGAAAAAGATACTTTTAAAACCATTACTCAAAACGAAAATAAAGGTGGTTTTACATTCGATATTGAAGTAGAAAAAGAAGAAATAGTGGTTTTAGAAGACGATATGACTAATATTGTAGATACTGTACAGACACCTACGATCAGCTATTTAGACATGCTATCAGAAAAAATTCAAAAAAAGGAATTGCTTGAAAACGATGTATTTATTATGGAAAGTCTCCACTTTGATACATTAAATTTAGCTGCTTTAACTGCCGATATAAAAATAGAACTTGATAAATTGATACCTCTGCTGTTAGTAAACAAAAAACTATGTATTGAAATAGGGGCACATACCACTCTTTTTGATAAAAATACTGAGGGGGTAGAAGAGCCATTAAATTTGAAAAAAACTTCCGAAAAACAAGCTGAGGCTATTGTGCAATATCTGATGGATAAAGGCATTAAAAGTAAAAGGCTAACTTCGAAAGGGTATGGCAATATGCGACCATTAAAGGACTGTAGTGAAGGCGGCTGCGGACCTGAAGAAGCATTACAAAACTGCAGAATAGAATTGAAAATATTAAAGCAATAAATTACTACGCAATAAAAAATTTAATTAAACGAATCATATTTACAATTTATTAAATCTCATTTATGTTAAAACATTTACTTTCACACAAAGCGAAAAAGGCTTTCCATTCAGTTATGACCGTGTTTGCTTTAGTATATTAATATCTGGCAAACGATAAACAACAGGAAAACAAGCTTTTTTCACCGAGCTTTTTTACAATTTTTCACGCTAAAAGCGATTGAAATCCAAATAAGATTTCAGTCGCTTTATTATTTCCATCTAAAATATCGAAATTTCTATATATTTTATGAAAATCGTTTATTTTTGCCCGATTTTTTAGAAAAAGTATAACTTTATGCGTTTTTTGAAATCATTCGTCTTTTGTAACCAAATTATTTTTGACTTTTAAATTATTTTAATTTATGGCTTTCGATATTAAAATGGTCAAAGCGTTTTATAAAGATTACGCTGACAAGGTAGAAGCGGCTCGTAAAAAATTAGGTCGCCCAATGACGCTCTCTGAAAAAATACTTTACGCCCATTTACACGGCGACTCACCTACCAAAGACTTTAAACGCGGCGGTGATTATGTGTTTTTTTCACCTGATCGAGTAGCCATGCAAGATGCAACGGCTCAGATGGCTTTGTTGCAGTTCACAACTTGTGGGCGTAAAAAGGTTGCCGTACCATCGACGGTACATTGCGACCACTTAATTCAAGCAAAAACTGGTGCAGCAGCAGATTTGCAACGTGCTGAAACTGAAAACTCAGAGGTGTATTCATTTTTGAGAGATGTCTCTAACAAATATGGCATCGGCTTTTGGAAACCAGGTGCAGGCATTATCCACCAAATTGTTTTGGAAAACTATGCTTTCCCAGGCGGTATGATGATAGGAACTGATTCTCACACGGTGAATGCAGGTGGTTTGGGTATGGTTGCTGTCGGTGTAGGTGGTGCTGATGCAGTGGATGTGATGGTCGGTCTACCTTGGGAACTGAAAATGCCAAAATTGATTGGTGTAAAATTAACGGGTAAAATGAAGGGTTGGACATCTGCAAAAGACGTTATCTTGAAAGTAGCAGGTATTTTGACTGTGAAAGGTGGTACAGGAGCTATTGTTGAATATTTCGGCTCAGGTGCGCAGTCACTCTCATGCACAGGTAAAGGTACTATATGCAATATGGGCGCTGAAATAGGTGCAACAACGTCCACTTTTGGTTACGACAAAACGATGGAGCGTTACCTGAAAGCAACAGGTCGGGCGGATGTAGCTCGTTTGGCGAATAAAGTGAAAGGAGAATTGACAGGCGACGCTGAATGTTATGCCAATCCTGAACAATATTTTGATCAAGTGATTGAAATTAATTTATCGAAATTAGAACCACATATTAATGGACCATTTACACCAGATTTGGCTTGGCCCATTTCAAAATTTGCAGCCGCTGTTAGAAAAAATGGTTATCCTCAAAAATTATCCGTTGGTTTGATAGGTTCATGTACCAATTCAAGTTACGAAGATCTTGATAGAGCAGCTTCATTGGCTAAACAGGCTGTAGCAAAAGGCTTGAAATCAGGTTCTGAATTCACGATTACGCCTGGTTCTGAACTCATTCGTTTCACTGTTCAGCGCGATGGTTTGTTGGAGTCTTTTGAAAAAATCGGTGGAGTGGTTTTAGCCAACGCTTGTGGTCCTTGTATTGGTCAATGGGCGCGTCATGGTGCTGAAAAGCAAGAGAAAAATTCGATTATTACGTCATTCAATCGCAATTTTTCTAAGCGGGCTGATGGTAATCCAAATACACATTCATTTGTAGCTTCGCCTGAAATGGTAACAGCTATGGCAATTGCAGGAGATTTGACTTTTAATCCATTGAAAGATACCTTAACAAATAATAAGGGTGAGCAAGTAAAACTCGACCCTCCTAAAGGTGTAGAATTGCCGCCAAAAGGTTTTGCAGTTGAAGATGCAGGATATTTAGAGCCTGCAAAAAGTGGTTCTAAAATTAAAATTTCCGTTGATAAAAAATCTAAGCGTTTGCAATTATTGAAGCCATTTGTACCCATCGCTCCATCTGAGGTGAAAGGCATGAAATTGCTCATTAAAGCGAAAGGCAAATGTACTACTGATCATATTTCAATGGCAGGTCCTTGGTTAGAATTTAGAGGTCACTTGGAAAATATTTCTAATAATTGCCTTATTGGTGCTATCAATTATTTCAATGACCAAGCCAATAGTGTACTAAATTCCGTAACAGAAAAATATCATGGTGTGCCTGATTCAGCCAAAGCTTATCAAAAAGCAGGCATCGGCACAATCGTTTTCGGCGAGGAAAATTATGGTGAAGGATCGAGCCGCGAACACGCAGCGATGGAGCCACGTTTCTTAGGCGTGAAAGCCATCGTTGTTAAATCTTTTGCTCGTATTCACGAAACGAACTTGAAAAAACAAGGCATGTTGGCTTTGACTTTCGCTGATATTGCTGATTATGATAAAGTGCGTCAGGACGATACAATTGATATTGAAGGGTTGGATAAATTCACAGCAGGAAAAAATTTAAAGATTGTTTTGAATCACAGCGATGGTTCAAAAGATTCTTTTGAAGTAATACATACCTACAATTCTCAACAAATTGAATGGTTTCATGCAGGTTCTGCATTGAATAAGATTCGTAAAGATATGGGTATTTAAGTGAAGGTTAGAATATGAAAAATTGCCGCAGTGTTTATATTTCATGGTGAAATAAAATGAATAAATTAGGAATTTGGTGTCACTGCGGCATTTTTAATATAGTTAAATAAGTTGGAACATAAATGATTGATTTTCAAAGATTTATACTCAATAATGGCTTGCGCGTTATCGTTCATGAAGATAACAGTACGCCATTGGTAGCTGTCAATTTGTTATATGATGTAGGTAGTCGCGATGAGAACCCCACCAGAACGGGTTTCGCGCATTTGTTCGAACATTTGATGTTTGCAGGCTCAGCCAATGTGCCTGATTTTGATCAACCCATCCAACACGCAGGCGGCGAAAATAATGCGTTTACGAACAACGACATGACCAATTTTTATGCCTCTGTTCCTGCCGAAAATCTTGAAACTTTACTATGGATTGAGAGCGATAGAATGCTCGCTTTGAGCATCAATGCTCGCACTTTTAAAGTGCAACGCAAAGTAGTTGTAGAAGAATTTAATGAAACCACACTCAACGAACCATACGGCGATATGTGGCATTTGATGAGTGAAATGGTATATAAAGTGCATCCTTATCGCTGGCCCGTCATCGGTTTAGAGCCTAAACATATTGAAGAAGCGAATTTGACGGAAGTAAAAGATTTTTATGAAAAATTCTATGTCCCCAATAATGCTATTTTAGTGGTGGCTGGAAACTTCGAAAAATGCGGCGATACTGAGGGGGTCGTTCAGCGCGTCGAAAATTGGTTTGGCAATATTCCAAAAGGTGCTGTGCCTCCACGTGAACTGCCTCATGAACCCCCTCAAAATGCACAAATTCGGAAAGTAGTAGAATCCAATGTGCCACTCGAAGCCTTATACATCGCCTTTCGCTCGCCTGCACGTAAGGACGATGATTATTATTCAGTCGATTTATTAACTGATGTATTGTCTAATGGCTCTTCTTCGCGTTTTTATAGAAGATTGCTCAAAGAACAACGGCTTTTTTCAGAAATTGACTGTTTTCAAATGGGCAATATTGACCCCAGTGTGGTGGTTATTGAAGGCAAACCAAGCGAAGGGACGTCTCTCGAAAAAGCAGAAACCGCTATTTGGGAAGAGTTAGAATTGTTGAAAAATGATTTGATTGCTGAAAATGAACTGCAAAAACTCAAAAATAAAATCGAAAGTCAACAAGCCTTCGGTGATGCAGGAGCTTTGAATAAAGCCATGAATTTAGCCTATTATGAGCTATTAGGCGATGCCAACCTGATTAATACCGAAATCAATAATTATAATAAAGTATCTGCTCAAGATATTCAGCGCGTAGCCAAAGAGATTTTCAAAAAAGAAAATAGTGCTGTTTTGTTTTATAAACCAAAAAAATAAGAAGACAGTATCGTCCAGCTCACTTCAACTACCTCCTATTTTCCGACTAAATGTCTGTTGCTTATCTTCTCCAAATGTATTTGATAACCCCTCAGTTGCTGCGCTATCGCTCGCTAAGACATTCGTCTATTTTCATTTAATTTTAGTCGAGAAAAAAAAATATTTATTTAAAAATGCATAACTATTTGATTATCAATTAATTAAGAATTTTTAAATAAAATAAATAAATTATTCCAGCTTCTTTTATATATTCAGATACTTTTAAATGTAAGTCTCTTGGCATAGCTTTTGAATTATTCAATCGTCTTTAAATTTACAATTTTTTAATCAGGCATGTCTCCCACCTGATTGTTTTCAAAAGTTTATTTCCCCCTTCTTGCACGTCTCCCTGCGTGAAGTTGGTAAGCACAGCAATTTTGGAACAGTATCAAATAACATCCTAACGAATCCATTACTTACTATGAGAAAGACCGCTCTCTTAGCTGCACTTTTTGTTGCATTCATCAGTATCCAAGCCATTGCGCCCATCAACAGGTCGCAACAAACGGCTGATTATATCTCCACTTATCTCAATTTGGCTTCTTTTGAATCCGCTCGAAGTGGTATTCCTGTGAGCATTATTCTCGCTCAAGGGATTCTCGAATCGCAATGTGGCAATTCAAAATTGGCTCAAATTGGTAATAATCACTTCGGAATCAAGTGGAATAGCACTGATGACGGAGATTTTATGACACAATACGATGATGACAAAGACAAAAAAGGTAATAGAATCACATCACGCTTCATTAAATATAGTACCGCAGAAGAATCTTATCGCCACCATTCCGATTTTTTGATGAATCGGGATCGCTACAAAAATCTTTTCAAACTCGGACGCACTGATTATCGCGGTTGGGCAAAAGGATTATCAGCTTGCCATTATGCAAGTGACCCTCAATATGCCAATAAATTGATTCGCATGATAGAAAGTAGCCGCCTCAATGAGTTGGATATTCCCGATGTTTTGTCTCTGGATGATGAAGAAAGTGACGATATTCAAGTTGTAGATTACAATACGCCAGCATTGAAAAGAGATGCTCAACCCGCTCAAGAGAGTAGATATTCGCCAATAGAAGCAACCAATACTGCTACTATAGCTGACAATGATACCGAAAATGGCACAGAAAATGTCTTATTTGAGATTGGCATTTGGGAAAGTAAAAACCCAACCACTCAAAAAAGTGAAAATAAATTGTATGAAATAACACCCGATATAACACCTAAAAGAAGCAATCCAAAACAGCCGATTAAGAAGAAAGCGCACAATTATTCTAAGAAAAAAATTAATAAGAATTATTGATTTGTATTCGTTTTGGATGAAATTGTTGAGGCAGGGCGTCTGAGGACCCCTGCTTTTTTTGTTTTTAGAACATTTGTTCTAATCGCTATTTTTACTTATTTTACTGAGGGGGTATGTTTTTCTTCATCACATTTTTTATACTTCGAATTTTAATTATTTCAAAAAAATAAAATTTTTTATTTTCAGAAAATTTAAAAAATATGCTCAATTTGCTATTTAGAACATTTGTTCTAAATGGTAAATTATTTTACAAAAATATTATAACTAATTTATTT
>JAYTUY010000010.1:0-2673 GCA_043744275.1 Saprospiraceae bacterium | reverse complement strand
TAAATCTTTTATTGACTATTTAGCCAATATTGTTTGTAACTATATTATTGATTATCAATGCCTTACAATTTAATTTTTTTTACTGTACAGTAGTTTGGCGCCGAATTTTAAAATAAATAAGATGACTTTTGAAGATTTTGGTTTAAATAAACCCCTTTTAAATGCTTTAAATGATTTGGGTTATACGCATCCGACGGCTATCCAAGAGAAAGTATATTCGGTGATGATGTCGGGAAGAGATGTTTTGGGGATTGCACAAACAGGTACGGGCAAGACGTTGGCTTATTTGCTGCCCACTTTGCGCCAATGGAAATATTCAAAGGATCGGTCGCCGCAAATACTCATATTAGTGCCGACTCGTGAACTCGTGGTGCAGGTGGTGACGGAGGTCGAGAAGTTGACAAAATATATGAATGTCGTTGTCGGGGGCGTATATGGCGGCACGAACATGAACACACATATAGAGTTGATTCGCAACGGCTTAGATGTGTTGGTAGCGACGCCTGGCCGGTTATTGGATTTGGTTTTGAATGGCGATTTGAGATTGAAAATGGTGAAAAAACTCATCATTGACGAAGTGGATGAGATGTTGGATTTAGGTTTCAGACATCAACTAACCAGTGTATTTAATTTGTTGCCTATCAAAAGACAAAACCTCATGTTTTCAGCTACTATGACGGATAAAGTGGAGGTTTTGATTGATGATTACTTCAATTATCCTATTAAAATAGAAGCTGCACCGACTGGTACGCCGCTTGAAAATATCATTCAAACTGCTTATCATGTGCCTAATTTCAATACAAAAGTCAACCTTTTGGAGATGATATTGCAATTAGATGCGGACATGAATAAAGTGGTGATATTCGCTGCTACAAAGAAATTAGCAGATGAATTGTATGAAAGGTTAGAAACGAAGTTTGATGATATAATAGGTGTCATTCACTCCAATAAAGCGCAAAACAATCGTTTTGAAACGGTCAAACGTTTTCAAAGTGGTCATTATCGCATTTTGATTGCAACGGATATTATCGCTCGAGGTATCGATATTTCAGATGTGACGCACGTCATCAACTTGGATACGCCTGATATTCCTGAAAATTATATGCACCGCATTGGTCGGACAGGTCGTGCGGATAAAAAAGGGGTAGCTATCACATTTATTACTGAAAAAGAAAAAGAATATCAAGCAGCCATTGAAGAATTGATGCAATATTCAATCCCCATCACTGAACTGCCTGAGAACCTTGAAATATCAGATGTGCTGACAGAAGATGAAATTCCGCAGGTACATATGAAGACCCTGCAAATTAAATTACCTAAAAAAGATGAGGGCAATGCCGCCTTTCATGAGAAATCCGCTAAACGCCAAAAGGTGAATAATAAAATAAGAAGACGCGATGCTATGCAAATGAAATATGGTAAACCGCAGACTCGTGGGGCGAAGAAGAAGGGAAGTTGAAAATTGATAGTTGAAAATTGAGAATTGAAGGATTTTACTGAGGGGTGTGAAGTTGTAAAATGATTTTTGTAAAATAAAGAATGGAGAAGATACTTCCAGTCAAATAATAATCATACTCATGAAGAACATTCTTAAAAAAGCCTTGTACACCATCATTTCTTTAGCGGTAGTGGTTTTTATTGTCGGTTTGGTTTTGGCGTATTTACCTATGAAACCAAAATCCAATCATGTCGGGATTTCTCGAGAAGAAGCGACCTCTATGCGTCAGAATTTTACAGAAGCTCATCAAGTGTTGACTACCACAGATGGTGAAACGCTTTTCCTCAGGAGATGGAATCCTGATACCCTTAAACCAGCCAAAAAAGATATAGCCATTTTGATTTTTCATGGCATTACAGCGCATAGTGGTGCTTATAAAATGGCTGGTCAACCGCTATCGGCAGGCGGATATACGACATTTGGTTTGGATTACAGAGGTCATGGTTTATCAGGCGGCAACAGAGGTGATAGCCCGAATAAAGAAAGATGGTTGGCTGATTTGACAGAGGCAGTCAAATATATCAAGGGATTGGGTTATCCAAAAGTGATAGTTTTGGGTCATAGCTTGGGCGTCGCTTCAGCTATATATGCTGCCAAAGCCATTCCCAATGAGATTTCAGGATTAATATTACTCTCAGGGGCGTATGAAGGCAAAAAAGGTGTCACAGCACAGCCTACTTTTTATGAAAAAAGTAAAATAATAGCCAGTTCCATTTTCCGTCCTTCTGTACCGGTCGTTGAATATTTTAGAGAAGGCATGACAGGCTTGAACGATTCTTTGTTCAATTTTAAATATACGCTTCGGTTTCTCAGCATGTTGAATGTCAAAGAATTAAAACTTGCTGCAGATTTGAATATTCCAGTATTGGTAGGCGTGGGTGATAAAGATGAATTATTCGATGTTGATAAAGTAAAAGAACTCTACGATGCTGTTCCAGGCAACAAAAAGGAATTTTTAGTGATGAAAGATACTTACCATGCCAAAATTCCTACTGAAAGTTGGCAGCAATTGGTGGTTTGGTTGGATAAGAGTTATTAGAATATTAAGTGAAATAACTTGCAGCAAGTTTTAAAACTCTGTCCATTACCCATATCTTTTAAAGTGGGCTTGAAAATGGCATCTATCATCTTGAAACCACCGATTTTTAATCGGTGGGTAATAATAACCCACGACT
>JAYTUY010000009.1:0-8907 GCA_043744275.1 Saprospiraceae bacterium | reverse complement strand
TTCTTAGTTCTGTAAACATCCAACTAAGATAATTCATATAATCATTATTTCAAAGAACTTGTGCGTAGTCGACACGGTTGCGAACCCTCGTAAAGTTTATCAATCTAAGAGTTTTCAATAAAAATTATTGTCTTAAAATGGATACAGTACTTTTTTCAATTTTTTCAATACCGTTGGCTTCGAGTGCACGGAGGACGAACATATAGACGCCTTCAGGTAGCTCTTTACCATCTTTACCGTCTTTGCTGTAGCCTTCCCATTGGTCAGTATAATCGTTATTTTCATACGCTATTTGACCCCAACGATTGAAAACCTGCAAACGAACGTTTTTATAATCGCATTTTTCAATATCAAACTTATCATTTTTACCATCATCATTAGGCGTTAATACGCCTGGTCCTTTGAGGCAATACTCTTTACATTCAGCAGTGCCGATGCCAGGATCAGTTGTACAACCATATTTATCTTTTACTATTACAAAATATTTACTGCCTGATGTCAATCCTGTGATTTTGACACTTGTATCTCTTTTAGGTGTTGACCACTCATATTTGTAAGGCGCAACACCCCCTCTGACGACAGATTCAAGAGAACAACCCGCCGTATTTGAAATAACATTCACTTTTATTTCATCAGGACCTTTCATCGCAAAATTGGCAATACAAGTTCTTCCATTGGCTCCTAAAATACGCACTGTTCTGGCTCCAGCAGCTAATTGGAAAGCTGTTGGTCCTGTTTCGCCATTGTCCCAAACATATTGGAATGGTGCAGTGATGGATAAATCAGTGACCGTCACCACTGATGCTGAACCGTTTTTATCACCAAAACATTTGAGGTTGAAGCCATCAAAATTGGTATTGATTCGGATTGTAGCGCAAGTGGAAGGGTCTATCATTGTTTTGATGGTATCATTCGGCGTTGTTGATTTGAAACAGCCTTTTGAATCCGTCACTTGTACACTCAGAATACTATTGGCGCAGAGGTTGAAGCGGTCGCGAGATGTTGCGCCATCATTCCAAATATAAGAGTAAGGACCAGTACCACCTGAAATTGCGAGGACAATGCTACCACTGCAATTTCCTGCATCATTTTTAACTGTTTTTGTAATGATAATTTCTGTTGGTTGATCAACTCTTTGAGTAAGAGTTGTCATTTGACCATTGCCATCTGTGATACTGATAACATATGTGCCTGCTGCTAAATTTTGAATTTCGTAAGTACCATCTCTGCGTGGCAAATTGTTGATACGAACTGAATCATTAGCACTCCAACGGATAACATATGTCGGCTCACCATTTTGAATGTTAACGGTGATAGAACCATTATTTTGACCAAAACAAATCGCATCTTTTTTTACAGTACTCAATGTTAAAGAACAAGGCGTTTTTGGTACAATGATACCTTCTTTGCTATTTATACAAGAAGTGGCGTCGCTCACAGTTACTCCATAAGTACCTGCTTTGATAGATATACGATCTTTTGAAAAAGGTCCATCATTCCAGACGTATTGATAGCCTGGTGTTGTACCTCCCCCAGGTGAACCACCCGTTACATTTAATCTAATACTACCATCATTGCCGATGCATGATTCAGATGTTATGCCTGCCACACCGATATTTATAGTAGTAGCTGATTCTTTTATTTCAATTTCACCTGAAAGGTAGCTTTGACCAACCATGTCTATAATTTTAACACGGTATTTTCCTGCAATCAAAGTCTTAATGTTTTGGTCTCTGCCGATGATAGCACCTGTTGAGTTCATCCATTCAAAAGTAAAAGGCGATTTGCCTCCTGTGAAAGCGATATTAATAGCACCTAAATTTTGACCAGGGCAACCTGCTTGCGAAACAACTGTAGAGTCCGTCAAGCGAATCGGCAGAGCGATTTGTCCTGTGATAGTAAACTGTTTTGTAGATGTACAATTATTAGCATCTTTTACAGTCACCGTATATATTTCATTCGGGCATAAGCCTGTTTGATCTTTACTGTTTGGATTGGTAATGCCACTGCCTACCCATGAGTAAGAATATGGTTGAACACCACCTGTTACAGACAAGGTGATAGTACCGACGCAACCAATCACCGAGTTAGATGTCGTGCCTGATATAATTAATGCAGAAGGTTGAGTGACATCTATGGATTTTGTATCCTTACAACCATTGGCATCTGTAACTGTCAGTATATAATTTCCTGCTGCAATATTGCTGAGATTTTGCTGAGTGCTGCCGTTGCTCCAAGCGTAAGTATAAGGAGAAGTACCACCTTGAACTGTAATATTGATAGATCCAGTCGTTGCACCGTTGCATAATACGTTCACTACTGAGGGGGTACCGATAGTGACTTTTGTAGAAGGCTCAATGGTAGTGACTGATGTACTGGCAGTACAACCTTTAGTATCTGTTGCTGTCACAGTGTATGTTCCAGCTTTCAAATTGGTGATTGATGATGTATTAGTTGGTATAGAGCCAGTAGGTCCAGACCATGAATAATTGAATCCACCGTTTCCACCTGCTGCATTGACAGTTATGCTACCTGTTGCATCATCTTTACATTTGACATCCGTTTTTTGAGTCAAATTGATAGTGACAATTGCTGGCTCAGTAACAGCTATTGCAGACGCCGCTACTTGGCAACCTGTACCATTTTCTGTTACATTGACATTATAAGTGCCTGGTTTTAAGTTAGAAATATCTTTAGTTGAAGCAGTGAAGGCGTTTGAACCTGTCCATGCGTAGGTGAAATTACCATTGCCGCCTGTTACATTTAAAACGATGCTGCCATTATTGCTACCGTTGCATGAAACATTGGTGACTGTATTTGAAAGGCTGAACGTGGCATTTGTAGAAGAAACAGTGATAGCATTTGAAGTAAATTTACAAGCTGATGCATCTGTAATTTCAACTGTATAACTGCCTGCCGCCAAATTGGCTATATTTTGAGAAGTAGCTGTAAAACCATTTGGTCCTGTCCATTTGAATGTATAAGGAGCTGTTCCACCAGAAGGCGTTATGCTGATTGCACCATTTGATTGACCGCAAGAAGCACTTGTTACTGAGGGGGTTGCTGCGATTGCCGCCGCTGGCTCACCTACATTTATTGCACTTGAAACCACTGAACAACTATTAGCATCTGTTGCAGTGACTGTATATGTGCCTGCTGCAATATTGCTCAAATTTTGCTGAGTACTACCGTTGCTCCAAAGGAAAGTATAAGGAGAAGTGCCGCCTTGTACTGAAATAACGATTGAACCAGTCGCTGCACCCTTGCATAATACGTTGGTTACTGAGGGGGTACCGAGAGCAACGCTTGTGGAAGGCTCGCCAATTGTCACTGATGTTGTAGCTGAACAATTATTAGCATCTCTCACTACCACTGTATATGTACCTGCTATTAAATTACTGATAGCAGATGTATTTAAAGCGGTAAATCCATTAGGTCCTGTCCAAGAATATGTATAGCTACCTGTACCACCTGATGCGCTGATTGAAGCAGTACCTGTAGAACCGCCTTTACATTTGACATCTGTTTTTTGAGGCTGACCAAGTGAAATAGCCGTTGGTTCTGTAACATTAATAGCAGATGCTACTACTTTACAACCTGTACCATTTTCAGTCACATCTACATTATAAGCACCTGCTTTTAAATTAGAAATGTCTTTTGTTGTTGCTGTAAATGCGTTTGAACCTGTCCAAGCATAAGCAAAATTACCGTTGCCACCTGTTACAGTTAAAACAATCGCTCCTGTGCTACCACCATTGCATAAAACATTGGTCACTGTATTTGAAAGGCTAAAAGTTGGGTTAGCCGAAGAAACTGAAATGGCTGGTAATGTCATTTTACAAGAAGCTGCATCCGTAATTTCAACTGAATAACTGCCTGCCGCTAAACCTGAAATATTTTGAGCAGTAGAAGTATAACTATTCGGTCCTGTCCATTTAAAAGTATAAGGAGCTGTTCCACCCGCTGGCGCAATGCTGATTGCACCATTCAATTGACCGCACGAAGCACTTGTTACTGAGGGGGTAGCTGTGATAGCCGCTGGTTCAGTAACATTAATAGGACCCATCGTTTGAGCGCATGATTTTGAATCCGTAACAGTCACTGAATAACCACCTGCTTTCAAATTAGAAATATCTTCTGTAGAAGCAGTGAAGCCATTCGGTCCACTCCATGAGTAAGTATAAGACGGCGTACCCCCCGCTACTGTTAAATTGATAGCCCCCGTAGAAGCACCATTGCACGTGACATTCGTTACAGAATTTGTCAAACTGATAGCGGCTGCTGGTTGTGTAATATCCGTCGTATCTTTTATAGAACAACTTTTAGAATCTGAAATAGTGACGATATATCTGCCAGCTGCTTTATTGGCAATATCTTTTGACGTTTCACCACTGCTCCATGCGTATGTATAAGGTGCAGTGCCACCCGCAGGCGTTAAAGTGATGTTACCTGTGGATTGTCCGAAGCAGTTGACATTTGCAACCGTTTTTGTAGCAGCAATGAGAGTCGGCTCAGTTACTGTAAAGCTATCAACTTTCGGTGTGGCTGAACCACTTGTAATCGTTACAAAATATTTACCTGCTTTTAGACCTGTAATATTTTTAGAAGCAGATGTAAAACTTGGTCCAGTCCAGCTGTATCCAAATGTACCAGTGCCACCTGAAACTGTCAATGTCACGGTACCATCGCTGCCATTTTTGCAATTGGCATTCGTAACGCTGCCCGATGCAACAATTGCTGGTACAGCAACATTATTGATATTAATATTGCCGCTGACAAAAGTTACAGGAATTTTATTCACATCCTTATCCAAAATCTGAACTTTAAATGGCACACCATTAAAAGTAAAAGGAAAATTTGAACCTGGAGCACCACTATTAATTCTCAAACACACGTCGAAAACCAATGAACTATCACCTGTTAGAGTAACACCATTGCCATTATTCAATCCTGATAAATCGGCGAACATAACCAACGAACCCGATGCCGTTGTTTTATAAACAAATACGTTATTAGGAGAAGAGTAAGTTGTTGTAGTCGTTGGGCTGGGTAAAACAAGCGAATCTTGAGGACCAAATTGTGGATTCAAAATATGTGCTTTCCCAAAACTTAATTTAGTAGAATCCCAATGCATGGAGAAACCAGCAATGGCAATGTCTTTAAAGTTTTTGACATATACTTTTACACAAACCGTATCACCAATATTGCCTGAAACGGTTGTGCCTGAAAAAGTTAAACCTGTTGTAGTAGTGGGTGCTGCAATATTCACAGTCCCATTTTGAGGCGTGATAGCGATAAGTGTACTACTGCCCGAATTAGAACGATACACTTCAGAATTAGTCAAAAGCGTACTGACGGGTGTAGTAGTACCGACAGCTCCAATACCTTTAAAGCATATTTTATAGAGTGTATCACCGTTAGGGACAGATTTAGGTGGCGTTGAATTCCATGAAAAATACAAACGACCATTCGTTACAGCTTGAGTAGTACCGAAATGGCTACCAACTGAAAGTCCTAAAGTGGTATTCATTTTGGTCAATGAATCAAAACGCAAAACCGTTGAATCCCACTTCATCTGCCATTGAGCCACCTCAATATTGCTGAAATTATCAGCCGTCACACCGACACAAACGCTCTGATTCGCTTGAATCGAGTGCGTAGATGTCTTCACAGTCAACGCTGTACTGGCGCCGCCTGGAGGGTTGCCCAAATTGCCAAACACAGGCGTCACGCTCTGACCTGCTTGAATCACTTCTAAGCTTGTGCCATCGCCTGTGAATTTCGCCCAATAGTTAGACGAAGCAGCCTTTACCTTTAGATTGAGCCGGTAAATAACTGTTCCGTTTGGTGCACTGCGTTGAGCACCACCTACAGCACTCCATCCAACGATGACCGCACTGGGTGTATAATTATTAAAATCCAGATTTTGCTTATCTGGCATATTGTCTTTATTGTCTATCGTTACAAATTGAAACAAATTGGCATCCCAATCCATAGCGTATTGGAAGCTGACAATGTTCGTAAAATTCGTCACGACTATATTCAGACGAACAGTATCGCCCACAGCAGGCGTCACCTGGCTTGGTGAAATTGTAAATGTTACTTGTTGTGCGTTCAGACTTACGGCTGAAAACAAACCAAGCACTAATACAAGGTGAGTAAAAATTCTACTTGCCATAGAAATTGGAGTTTGGGAAAGTTAGTAAATCAAGTTTTTGGTAACAGCGAAACATCGTCCCGCCTTAAATCAGTTTTTATTGAATTTTAACGAAAATTATATCTTTACCATCGTGCGGCTAATAAATCCGCGCTTTGTTCTGATGCCATATATATATGTGCCTTTTTGAAGCACCCCCTCAGTATTCAGCTCTATTTGATGCTTGCCAGCGTTGAAAAATGCTTTTTTCTGAAAAACATTTCTGCCAATAGTATCAAATATTTCTAAACTCACTTCGCCCGATTCTTTTATTTCAAAGGGAAAATTAGTAAAATTCTGAACAGGATTAGGTATATTTTGATGTAATAAAATCTCCCCCTCAGTATTCGACACAATTCCAATGGCACTTGACATATTGATAGTGACTAATCCATTGCGAGCTGTGGAGTCTATACTTTTAATTTGAGGATTCAAGGCTTTCATTTTGATGAATTTAATATCACTGCTCGTGCCTTTGTCGCCGATGGCTTTAAAATTAGCCTTAAAAATCATTGAGCTATCAGGAATTTTGATACCATCTGTAGCACTAATCCATAAAAATTTCAGATTGCCTTGTGCAATACTATTTAAGCCAAATATATCCATTAAACTATTAGGTAAGGTCACATTATCTACGGATTTGAACTCCAGTACTGAGGGATTCCATTCCAAATTAAACTGCAAAGCAGAGATGCTATCGCGGGTTTTTACGCGAATTTCAACGTCCACAATGTCTCCTTTTGTTGCATTTTTTGTCGGTGCAATAAAAGTGACTTGCCCAATTGCGGGCATTACAAGAGCCATGAAAAACATGAAAATGAAGTGTTGCTTCATTGAGTGTCGGTTTTTGCGATGTTCACGGAATTAAATTTCGAGTTCGTAATCGTCTGTCCGTTTTTTCAAACGGTCATTTTCTAAATTATTTGATTTATGGGAGTAGCCAAAAACAGAAGCCTAATGATGAAGTACTACACAAAGTATCATCATTTTAAGAAGAGCAGCCTTATTCCAAGATTTTTTTTTAACACAAGGACATATGCCAATGTCTCGGTTTGTTTGCTTTTTACAAAGTTCATAGGATTCAGGTTTTTGGAAAAAAAATAAAATGAAAAGTATAATTTTAACCTTTTCAGATACAAAGCTAATATCTTTTTCATTATCAAACATACTCTAAATAGGGTATTTTTATGTGCAAGTATAAATTTAACAGTTAAGAGGTAGGCTACTAAGGTCAATTAATCATTATGTCAAAATGAAAAATGGTCGGTAAAAGCTATTCGCTTACCGACCATTTTAAGGCTATTTTACCTTTTTTCAAGGCATTATTGATAAAATTGGACTATATCAATTGATTATCATAAGCCACGCGAATGAGTGCCGCTGTGCTATTGACGCCAATTTTGCGCATGATGTTTTTTCGATGAACAGCCGCCGTTTGCTCGCTGATATAAAGCTCTTTTGAAATCGAACCATTGTTCCGAGCTTGAGTGATGAGTCTCAAAACTTCAATTTCACGCTTTGTCAAGCTGAATTTTTTCTGGAAAATGTCTTCAAAATTAGACGTTTCAGATTGATGATTCGCTACGCTGACACCTTTTCCGATATACACCTCACCGTTCAAAACGGTTTCGATGGCGTCTAATAATTCATCTTTGCCACAATTTTTAAGCAAATAACCATCTACATTCATATCGAATGCTGATTTGATGATTTTAGGATCGTCGTACATCGTGAGTACGAGGATACGAGTGCCTTTCATCGTCTTTTTTACTTCTTGCAATACCTCCAATCCGTTTTTAGTCGGAATATTAATATCCAATAAAAGCAAATCAGGCTTATTGCCTTTCAACAAGTTCAACAGTTCATCACCTGAATAAGCAACTCCTGTAATGTTGAAATGATAGGCATCGTTGGATTGTAAAAGCAAACGAAGGCTTTCTACAAACAACTGATGATCGTCTGCGATAATGACGCTCAAAATTTTATGTTCACGCTTTTCGGTCATGGGAAGCTGTTTTTTTAATTATTAAGTATGAATCTCTTTTTTTCATCGTTAACATGAATGTTGATATTTGATTTGATTAAAATGCAAAAACTAATCCAAAAATGGTATGTCATTCTATATCCCAATTCCAATTAGAAGGATTTTGCTCTCGATATGCTTGTTTTGTTGCCACGCGTTGTTTTTGACGTTCCCAAACAAGGCGGGCTAAAGCGATATTAGCAGGTTCTTCATTTCCTGGCATTAAGGCAAAGGCAATTTTATTTTCAGAAATATCCAACCGATATAAGAGGCTTAATAGGAAATCCATCCTATGTTCTATCATATAAGCTATGGCTTCGGCGAGGTAGTCCAACATTTCTTTGTCTGTGAGAAAATTTTTCGGTTCTGCAAGTTCAAAATCTCGTAAAACCAATTCTGTGGCTTCCTTATTATCTGAATCGTTGTTTGTCAAAATCTGTTTTGTTAATGTATATAATAGATTAACCATTGCAAAAATAACTATTTTCTGATAATTTTTACACCTACTTTAAAAAAACTCTAACCTTTTTTTAAAATTTGTCTAAATAATTTTTATAAAAAAATAATTAAATAACGATTATTTTTAATAACTTGACATTGTTAAATTAGGAAAAAAGCTACTATGGTTTAAAAATTGTTGAATAAAGAATGAAACAGGACAAAACTATTGGGGTCTAAGTGTAAAAAG
>JAYTUY010000008.1:0-8910 GCA_043744275.1 Saprospiraceae bacterium | reverse complement strand
GGCAGGGTTGATTGGTTCTAATTTTAAAGCAGCAGAGCTGCGAAATATTTGTAGGTTCATTTCCATAAGTATCGTTTAAGGTGCAGCGCACCGAAATATTATTAGGTTTCGGTGCGCTGCACCTTAAACAAATCCGAATAAAATTTGCTACAAATATTATGGTGCTCTGCACCTTTTTAGAACCAATCAACCCTGCCTCTTGGGGGTTAGGGGGCAAACGTCCATAAAACCTTTTTCAAATCCACCCCAATTACAACCGAAAAACCGCCGCTTCCTACCAAAAGCCGAAAATGTTCCGACCACCTCTATTATCTCCTCTAATTTTATGTTCAAATACACATAATAACCATCTAAAATATTCAAAATGATACTCTTACAATTACTCAACGGTTTACTATTGGCTTACCTCGCGTGGGGGGCTATTTATCAATTCACCTTCTCATTCGCGGGTATTTTTTATAAAAACAAATCTGTCAAAGCCGCTAAAAAAATGCGTCGGATAGCTGTTTTTATTCCTGCTTATAAAGAAGATGGCGTCATCATCGACACGGCGAAAGCGGCTTTGAATCAGCAGTATCCATCTAATTTGTATGAAGTGATTGTCATTGCTGACAAATTAAAAAGTGAGACACTCAATCAACTCTCCAATTTGCCCATTCAAGTGGTAGAAGTAGCCTTTGAAAAAAGTACAAAAGCCAAAGCCCTCAATCAAGCCCTCTCACAACTGAGGGGTTGGAATTTTGAAATAGCCGTTGTACTCGATGCAGATAATATCATGCAGCATGACTTTTTATCTCGCGCCAACGATCGTTTTGAAGCAGGCTGCCAAGCTTTGCAAGGTCGTCGGGCGGCGAAAAATGAGCAATCGGGTTTTGCTCTTTTGGATGCGGCGAGCGAAGATGTGAACAACCATATATTGTGCAAAGGACATCAATCCTTAGGTTTATCAGCGCGTTTAGCAGGCTCAGGTATGGCATTTGATTACAACCTTTTTCAATCCATTATGGCTGAAGTGACAGCTATTGGTGGCTTCGATAAAGAATTAGAATTGCGGTTCACTCAAAAAGGCGTCGAGGTAGAATATGATGAATTAGCCATTATTTTTGATGAAAAAGTGAGCCAATCCAATCAATTCTCTCGTCAACGCAGCCGCTGGTTAGCTGCTCAATATCGCTACGCCAAGCAGTTTTTACTGAGGGGGGTCGTGGCTTTTATAGTCAAAGGCAATATTGATTTTTTCAATAAAACCCTACAAATGACTTTACCACCTCGGTTAATCATCCCTATTGTCTTGTTTTTAGGCACATTGATGAATGCTCTATTTTCAAGCGAAGTTGCTTTATTATGGTTAGGGGCGTTGGTTTTCAGTGGCACATCGTTCATTTTAGCGATGCCGAAATATTGTTTTCAAGTAAAAAATCTAAAAATGTGGATTAATATCCCACGAGCGTTTGGCGCGACCATTATGGCACTCACTCGCCTACGTGAAGCCAACCGTGTTTTTATTCATACTTCGCATCATGTTTAGTTATTGGTTATTAATTATTGGTTATTCATCCAAACAACGAATATAAAATGAAAATTCTTTACGTCTGCAAATCCCTCCCTCACAGCTTTCAAGGCGGCATTCAAACCCATGTTTGGAAGCTGTCGGAATACATGTTGCAATTGGGTCATGATGTCACCATTTTGACGGCTGGCAGTTGGCTCAAAGGTGAAAAGCGGTCTGAAATGAACGGGCGGCACATCATTCAAATACCTTATTTGCCGATGCGTCGCCAGCCCATTATGCCCTCTTTTTTAGAGGAATTATCATTTAATGCAGCCGTCAATCGGTGGATTTCTAAAAATGTTCATTCAAATGGAACGCATCAGGAAGGGCATTTTGATTTGATACATTTGCAAGGGCGCAGCGGTTTTACTTTTCCTAAAAAAAATAGGGCTATGCCTATTATCACTACTTTTCATGGATTAATTGCCATTGAAAATGAAAAATCCAATAAAAGTGGTGTTCAAAAATACTTACATGAGCAGTGGGCGAGCCATTTTGAAAAAAATTCTCTTAAAAATAGTGATGCCATTATAGCGGTTAGTGAGGAAATGAAAGCTGAAATCATGGAGGTTTTACCTGAAATCGGTTCTAAAATTTCAATATTGCCCAATGGTGTTGATATTCAAAAACCTAAACCGACTACCCCACTCTCTTTACTTGAAACCAAGCCCAATACTCTCCTTTTTGTCGGCAGGTTCGACCGAATAAAAGGCATTTTCAATCTCATTGAAGCCTTGAAAAATGTGCGCTCCGACATTCAATTGGTGATGATAGGCGATGGATTTGAGCGTCAAAACCTCGAAAAAGCCATTTTTACTGAGGGGGTATCCGCCCGCGTCAACCTGTTGGGCAATTTGCCAAATGAGACGGTTATGGCGTGGATTAATCAATGCGATGCCCTTATTTTACCGTCTTTTCATGAAACGCAAGGCATTGTTTTGCTCGAAGCCAATACCTGCGGCAAACCCGTTATTGCTTCAAATATTAATGGTATTAAAGAGGTGGTGACGCATGGCTACAATGGTTTTTTATGCAATCATCACAATCCTGAACACATAGCTGAAACAATTAATCGCCTTTTTTCTAATCCTGATTTGATGAAAAAAATAGGTGAAAATGGTCGTCAACGCGTCATAGAAAAATATGATTGGGCAATTATCGCTCAACAAACTGAAAGGCTTTATAAACAAATTGTACAAAATTTTGATTCAGTTAAAAATATACAACCCATTGAAAATCAACGATTTGTATTGACAAAACCTTTAAACGCATAAATGAAAAAGCCTGATTTTTTTCGGACAGGTAGCCAATCGCTTATCGCCGGTGCAGCGCAGCAGGGCTTTGCTATCCTACATTTTTTACTGATAGCCCGATGGTTAGCGGTAGAATCGCTCGGCACATGGGCAATGTTTTTGACCTTGACATCCTTTGTAGAAATGGCTCGATTGGGCTTGATTCAAAATGCCCTCGTGCGCTTTGGGGCGCAATTTCCAGATGAAAAACCTCGAATCGCCACAGCAGCATTGGTTTTGAGTGTGGTTGCCAGCATTTTTGGTGCAGCATTATTGCTGGTCATTTGCTTTTTACTGAGGGGGGTGTTCAATATGCCCGATTTACCTAAATTGCTTTTTGGCTATGTTTTACTCGCTGCTATCAATGCTATTTTAAGGCTGTTCGACGGTTTGAAAATGGCTGAACAGGATTTTCTAACAGCGGCTATTTCAGCCTCAATATTTGGCGGTTTGTTTTTAAGTTTTACTGTTTTTATTAAAATATTCACTTCAGATTTGACTGTTATTTCGCTGCTTTATTGCCAAATAGCGGCTTCAATACTCACCCTTTTCATAGTTTTTGTTTTAAAAATTAGACAATTCAACTTCGGAAATTTTCAAATAAAATGGGTCAAACAGTTGTTCAATTTCGGACGATATGGCATGGGCACTAATTTAGTTTCGATGGTTTTCCAAAGAGCTGATATGCTGATATTGGTCAGCTTCGTTTCGCCTGCGGCTTTGGGTATTTACAATGTCGCCACGCGCATTATCACCTATCTTGATTTCCCTTTGAATCAATTAGGCTTGGCACTTTTACCCAAAATGGCGTCTGAAGTCATTGAAAATGGGGAACGGCAAACGGAGACATTTAAGATGTATGAAAAAACAGTCGCTACCCTTTTGGCACTCACTCTGCCCATGACATTGGGCGCATTTTTCGGTGCTAAAATATTGGTTGGGCTATTGGCAGGTAGTGCTTATCATGAGGCAGTGCCATTGCTTCAAATCATGTTGATTGGCAGCATTGTCAAACCTTTCGGACGCGTATTTGGTATTCTTTTAGATGCTATTGGCAAGCCTGATTGGAATTTTAAAATGTTGATTATCAGCATGTTAGTCACGCTTTCTCTCAATTTTATATTAATTCAGCCCCAAATACTCGGCGGTACTGAGGGGGCAGCTTGGGCGTCTGCATTATCCATTATCATCACTATTTTTATTGGGCAAATGGTTTTGCTGCGCCATTTTCCTATCCGTTTTCATTCTATTTTTAATCAAATATTACCCACGTATAAACTCATTTTAAAACAACGATTTTAATGAAAAATCCACTCGTTTCAGTCATAACAGTCAATTATAAACAAGCCGCTATCACGTGCGCTTTGTTGGATTCTATTGATAAAAATGCTTACAAAAATTTGGAAATTATTGTCGTCGATAATGGTTGTGAAAAGGATTGCACAGCCGATTTTCAAAAGCACTACCCCTCAGTAAAAGTGCTGAATAGTGCTGAAAATTTAGGATTTGCAGGGGGCAATAATTTAGGAATTAAAGCAGCCAAAGGTGAGTATATTTTTTTAGTGAATAACGATACTGAGTGGACAGATGGTTTGGTTGAAGCCCTTTTGAAACGCTTCGAAACGGATGCGACTATCGGCGTGGTAAGCCCTAAAATTCGCTATCATCATACGCCTGATATGATTCAATTTGCTGGTTTTACTGAAATAAATCCTTTGACAGGCAGAAATGAAACCATCGGAAAAAACGAAAAAGATATGGGGCAACACGACACGCCCTACCCTACCCCATATGCACACGGCGCAGCCATGATGATTAAGCGCGAGGTGCTTCAAAAAACTGGATTGATGCCTGAAAATTATTTTTTATACTATGAAGAATTGGATTGGTGTCATCAAATTAAGCAAGCAGGTTATGCGCTTTGGTATGAGCCGACGGGCTTGATTTACCATAAAGAAAGTGCTTCGGTTGGCAAATTGAGCACTTTAAAATTGTATTATTTGACGCGTAATAGATTGCTTTTTATGCGCCGCAATATTAAAGGTTGGCGGCTCGGTCTTTTTTTAAGTTATTTTTTCAGCATTATTTTTCCTGCAAAAAGCTTGTTTTTTCTTATAAAAGGCGAATGGACGTCATTTTTAACCTTCCAAAAAGCAATTTTTGATATTAAATAAAAAACATTAGAATAACTCCTTCGTAATACCTTTCAGCTTCTTCTTTGGAATAAGTCATTTTTTCAAACAGATAGACATGAAAGGTATAGTTTTTACGGAGTTTATGGACTTAGTCGAAAACAAATTCGGCTATGCGATGGTTGACCGCATCATTTTAGACAGCAAAGTGCCTTCCAATGGCGCATATACGTCTATCGGCACATACCCGTTTGCCGAAATAGTGAAACTCATGCGTCATCTCAGCCACAATACAAGCATCCCGACGGATGAGCTTTTGTATATGTATGGCAGACATTTCTTCAGCGTTTTGCTAAAATCCTATCCTCATTTTATAGAGCGGCTCGACAATGCGTTTCAGTTTTTTGAATCCGTTGATCGCTATATCCATGTTGAGGTCAAAAAACATTATCCTGAAGTGGAATTGCCGCGCTTCAAGACTCGCCGGTTGCCTGAAAATCAGTTAGAAATAATATACACTTCCGATTATAAAATAGCAGACTTTGCACAAGGGCTGATAGAATCCTCTATGGAATATTATGGAAAAAAAGGCTCGATTGAAAAGTCTATTCTGAATAATAAAGGAACAACCGTTCGATTTTTGATTACGATATGAGCGAAATGGACATACTCAACCGCCGTATTGACCGAGAGCGTCAAGCCCGCAAGCAAGCCGAAGACATTTTGGAGCAAAAAGCCATGCAATTGTTTGATGCCAATACCGAATTGCGGACGCTCAATGAAGTGCTTGAAATTAAAATATCCGAGCGTACACAAGATTTAGAAATCAATCAAAGCCGCCTCACCGCCCTCATTAGCAATTTGCATACAGGCGTGATGGTGCAAGACGAGGACTATAATATTGTGTTGACGAATCAGGTTTTCTGCGATTTATTTAATTTAGAAAGAACACCCGAATCTTTAATTGGTATAAAAAGAAGTTGGATTGCTAAAAAGGCTTATCCGTTGATTGAAAGTGCACCGCTGTTTTTTAGGCGTGTTCAAGATATTTTAAATTCAAAACAACCTGTCATTGGCGAAGAGTGGTGGCTCAAAGATGGTCGCATCCTTCAACGGGATTATATTCCCATCATTATTGACAATAAATATAGGGGTCATTTATGGCAATATCAAGATGTGACGGCTGAACGTCGCTCGCATGAAGCCTTGCGGAGCAGTGAAGAGAAATATAGGGGCATCATTGAGAACATGGAATTGGGCTTGATGGAGGTCGATACTGAGGGGGTCATTGTGAAAACCTACCCTCGGTTTTGTGAAATGGTGGGCTATCAACAAGATGAATTGGTGGGTAAAAATGCAGGCTCTGTTTTTTTTCCAAATGAGTTTCAACATATTTTGGAGCAACAAGCCATTGATAGAACCAACGGAAAAGCCAGCGTTTATGAATGCCAAATGATAGTAAAAAGTGGCGAGCGGATATGGGCTTTGATTTCGGGCGCGCCCATTTTTGATTTGGATGGTCGAGTGATTGGCTCAATAGGCATTCATTACGACATTACTTATTCCAAAAAAATGCAGATTGCCCTTGAAGAAGCTCGCAAGAAAGCCGAAGCTGCACAAGAAGCAGAGAAACAGTTTTTGGCAAATATGAGTCATGAAATACGGACGCCTTTGAATGCCATTATCGGCATGTCGCATTTGTTGTATGATACTCAACCAACGGAGCAACAAAAAGAGTTTTTATCTATTTTGAAAAACTCAGCGGAGATGTTGCAAGCCTTGATTTCTGATGTTTTGGACCTTTCAAAAGTGCGAGCTGGTAAAGTTGAAGTGCAACAAAAGACCTTTGATGTGGTCGGTTTGGTGCGCTCATTGGTGAAGTCAGCACAACTCAGGCTTGAAGAGCGACCCCTCAGTATTTCGGTCGATATTGACCCAAATTTAGAGACTTTATTGATTGGTGATGATTTGCTTTTAAATCAAATACTAAGCAATCTGATAGGTAACGCTGAAAAATTCACGACTAAAGGCATTATAACTGTTGTCGTTAAAATTCAAAAGCAAGTAAGAAATAAATTGTGGTTAGAGTTTAAAATAACGGATACAGGCATTGGTATTCCAAAAGATAAGCAGGATTTAGTATTCCAATCTT
The DNA here is from genome assembly GCA_043744275.1 of Saprospiraceae bacterium. Taxonomy (GTDB): domain Bacteria; phylum Bacteroidota; class Bacteroidia; order Chitinophagales; family Saprospiraceae; genus JAAFJT01. Next base: position 1,782 of record JAYTUY010000008.1, on the reverse strand, counting down.
TCAGACAAGTGGATGGTGATATTAAACGAAAATTTGGTGGCACGGGCTTAGGTTTGGCAATTGTCAAACAGTTGGTGGAGCTTCAACAAGGGTCTATATCGGTGAAAAGCGTACTTCATAAAGGCACTACTTTTACTTTTAAAATACCTTATACAGATTCGGGTATTAAAGCGAAAAGTAAAGAACAGCCGTTGTTTCAAAATTTGGATTTTGATGTAGCACATAAAAAAGTGTTGATTGTAGAAGATAATTACATGAATCGCCGCTATATCAGTACGCTTTTTGAGAGATGGAAAATTGATTTTAAAATGGCTCATAATGGGCGCGAGGGTGTAGAAATGGCTCAAAATGAGCTATTTGATTTGATTTTGATGGATATTCAAATGCCTGAAATGGATGGCTACGAAGCCACAATTAATATCCGCAATAAAGCAAATGCCAATCAGCAAACGCCTATTATTGCGCTAACAGCCTCCGCTATGTTGACTCAAAAGGATAAAGCATTTACAATCGGCATGAATGATTATGTTTCAAAACCTTTTAATCCGACGCAATTACTTGAAAAATTATCCCTGTTTTTAAGTACTTCTGAAACGGCACAACAACATTTTATAGGTGAAAACTCTAACGCTACTTTTTTCAACTCCCCTGCGTGTCACGCTCCACTCGCGTTGACAAGTACAACTACCCCCTCAGTATTAGCGACCAATTTTGCCTATCATTCACGCTTGGACGCTGAAATGATGGCGGCTTTATACGGCGATGATTATAGTTATGCGGCTGAAATGTTCAAGACTTTTTTGAAAGTGATTGTTCCTGATTTGCCTAAATTGAAAGAATATTGGGCAGCATCGAATTGGGAAATGCTCGGACGATTGGCGCATAAAGTGAAGCCCACTTTTAGTATGGTTGGCTTGACTGATATTGAAAAACTCATTTCCGACATTGAAAAATATGCTAAAAATGAGCCTGAAAACTTAAAACTTAATGCCCTTTTCAAACAACTTGATACTATTTTACCCGAAGTTATAGATATTGTAAAAACCGATTTTGAAAAAATGTCTTTCTTTTTGAATTGAGAAACAGAAAACGTAAAAACTACAAATCAAATGATACTCAAATGTCTTATCGTTGACGACGACCTCATGGCGCGTAAATCCATTGAAAGGTTATGTGAAAAAAATGAGCATCTGCAACTGCTCGGCATATTTGATAATGGCAATGATGCCTTAGCTTTTTTGGAAAAAGAAGCGGTTGATTTGCTCTTTTTGGATATTGAAATGCCTGAACTGAGTGGTATTGAATTGCTGAATCAGCTTATTGAATTGCCAATGGTCATTTTCACGACATCGAAAACAGAATATGCTTTCGATGCCTTTGAATTTCAAGCGATTGATTTCATTAAAAAACCCATCACGGCTCAGAGATTTGAGCAAGCGGTCAACAAAGCTTTTGATACAGCTAAGAAGCGTCAAATTTATAAGACTCAAACCAGTGATATTTATGTGAGGGAAGACGGGCGATTTATCAGAGTGCCTTGCGATGATATTCAATTTTTTGAAAATGTCGGCGACTATGTGCGTGTGAAAACAATCAAAGCGCAATACATCATTCATGGCACTTTAAAAAGCATTGATGAAAAACTCAATGATTCTCGGTTTTTAAAAATACACCGCTCTTTCATTGTCAATTTGGATAAAATCAAAGACATCGAGGAAAATTCTTTGGTAATTGAAAAGAGTGTTATCCCCATCAGTCGGGCGAATAAAAGCGAGTTGATGG
>JAYTUY010000007.1:0-34894 GCA_043744275.1 Saprospiraceae bacterium | reverse complement strand
CAATTTCTTATAAATAAAAGACAGCAACCAAGCAGGACCCACCATTAAAAACTGTAAATCTTCAAGGAATGAAGGCTTTTTTCCTTCAATTTTATGCCCGATGAACTGACCTATCCATGCCACCACAAATATTGCCAAAGCCACATAAGCCAAGGTATCTGCTTCTTTTCCAACTGAATTGTAAATCGTATCGACGCCCAAAATCATCGCTCCACACACCAGCATCATGCCCAATGTCATCACCAAAGACAATCGTAAATAATACACCAATGAAATAGCATAAAGGACGAAAGCCCAATTCGTAAAAAGCCCCCGCTCGATAGGGAACGGAATGGCATATAAAATAGCAAATAAGCTAAAAACAATGCTCGGTACGCAGACCCAGTGTATCAGTTTATTGGTGGCATTTTTATGGCTTTCACCATATTTGTCCAAAAGCCAATCCATCGTTACCATGATTATCGAAATTTAATTTGTTTAATAATTGAGTTGTCGCAACAAAATTAGGAATTTATTTTAGATTAAAAGCAAAGGTCGGATGTTTTTTGATGGACAAATAATTACCTATTACCCCATTACCCCATTACTTATTACCCATTACCTATCAACCAACTGCTTCATCATTTTAAAATGCGGTATATTCACTTCAACAAATTCCTCTCCTACCTTTTGATAATTGAGCTTTTCATAAAATTGAATAGCTGTGTCGCGGGCATTGAGTTCCATCGTTTTATACCCATTCGCGCGAGCGAACACCTCGCTCGCCTGCACGAGCAGCGTACCAAAGCCCTTGCTTTGGCTTTCAACTCCTACAGCTACTTGCCTCATTTTCAATACTTTATCGGTCTTTGGTGTCAGCACCAAGCACCCCCTCAGTATCCAAGCCTCAGAATAGGCGGCTAAGTGAAAATCGGTATATTCGGCAGCCAATTGCTCTTCTGTAAAGTCTAATCCTAAGGGTTCACGCAGGATTTTATAGCGCAAGGCGACTGTTTCGTCGTATTCAGGTGTGGCAAATTCTACTTGTATGATATTCATTTTATGGTAGATTTTATGAGTAAATACGTGTCGGATACTTTGAAAGTATCCGACACGTATTAGGAATTTTAATGCGGGAAAACATCATTAGCCATGCTCAAGGCTCTTATAAACTGTTGAAAATCAATGTTTAATGGTTGATTAATTTCACTAAAATAAGAAACTAAGTTCTCTGTTGCCATATTCCCCGTCAAATCATCTTTTGCCATCGGGCAGCCCCCGAACCCTTTCATGGCAGCATCAAAACGCAAGCAACCATTGGTGTAAGCAGCATGAATTTTCTCGCGCCAGTTATGCGGTTGTGTATGTAAGTGTGCACCTATTTCGAGGTGAGGATAAGCAGGTATTAAATTGCTGAAAAGGTAACTAATACTCTGCGGATTCGATACCCCCACAGTATCCGATAGTGAGAAAATTTTGATGCCCAATTGAGAGAGTTTATCCACCCAATCCATCACCACTTCCGCATTCCAAGCATCGCCATACGGGTTGCCAAAGCCCATAGAAATATAGAGAACGAGTTGTTTATTTTTCTGAACACATATTTCTTGAATCGCTTTTACGCGCTCTACGGACTCTTGAATCGTAGCATTTGTATTCCTCAATTGAAACGTTTCAGACACACTAAACGGATAACCCAAATATGTAATCTCTTGATAATCAGCCGCTTCTGCTGCTCCACGCTCATTGGCGATGATAGCGAGCAGTTTTGTATCGGTGTTTGACAAGTCGAGTTGAGCCAATACTTCCCGAGTATCACGCATCTGCGGAATGGCTTTGGGCGATACGAAACTACCACAATCGAGGGTATGAAAACCGACGCGCAAAAGCTGATTGATGTAAGCTGCTTTGACATCTGTTTCTATGAAATCATGCAAGCCTTGCATGGCATCGCGGGGACATTCTATTACCTGTATCAATGGTGAAATCTATTTGATTATTTATAACTTGGTTGATGGGCAAAGGTATGGCGAGTTATTGAGTGGTGAGAATGATTAGTGTATTTTTTTTGATTAAATTTTGAAGTTACCCCCTCAGTAAAATGACTATAAAATAAGATATTTATTAGTAGTTAGACATCAATTTCATTGAGCAGTTCTGTCAGTTCAGCAGTTGAAATACTCTCGCGGTCAGATTTATCATAGATAGTAAGCATATATAAGGTATCACGTTCTATCTTAATGCAAGTAATAATACGTGCACCACCGCTTTTACCTTTACCTTTTGAAGTAATAGCCATGCGCACTTTGTAACAGCCGCGCCCCAACGATTCACCTTCTTGAGGATTATTCAGTAAATTATTTGCTAACTGAGCGATGTCTGCCAATAATGATCGATGGCGTTTGGCGAGGCTTTTAAGTTCTTTATCAAAAGTAGGGGTGTTAACTATTCTCATAGATTTTTTTCTTCAGCAAGTTCTTTTTCAATACGTATCAAGGATTCAAAAAAGTCAGGCAATTCTATCTCACCGCGCATATCAGCTTGCATTTCTGCGACTGCTTTTTGAATATCGGCTTTGATATTTTCTTTAGTTTTGTGTTGAGTATCGGCTGTTTGAAATTGTTTATATGCTTCAATTTTAACCTTAAATTTTTTGAACAGTAACATTAGCTGGCTTTCGTCTGCTTCATTGTAGGTAATAATGATACTTTTTGTCATGTCTCTTTTTTTTTGACAAAGATAATATATTCAGTATGATTGAAGCAAATTTGAGCATCATTCTTCTTCTGTTTTACCAAGCCATTCATTGATATTTTTTTCTGAATAGCCTTTTTCAATCCATACTCTATCCGCTTCATCACGCATTTTTTGCATGAGAAATTTTGATATAATTTTTTTAAGTTCGAGTAAGACTTCATCGGAAACTCCGACAGAATAGAGTTTCAACAACTCATTTTGAATATTGGACAAAGGTGGTGCAGGATGTTGTGTTACCATTTTATAGAGATTTTGATATTAAACGTAAACGATTGTTCTACAAAAATAGTTCTTTTATGTCACTCTGCAAATAGTTTTCTTTAAGGCATTTATTGTATCAAAACAATTTTATGTTGCTCAAATCGATGGTCGTTGTAAATGTTGAGCATATAAATGCCAATGGGTAAATCGCGTAAAGACCATTCATACTGAGGGGTCTGTGCCGAAGGTTTATTTTCAACTTTGACGACCTGACCTTGTGCATTGAGCAGCTCTAATTTTACGGGTTGCGCATTGGATTTATCGAGAACTATCATGATATTATCTGTCGTTGGATTTGGATAAATTTTGCTGAAAGCAGTGGAATTAAAGACATCTTTGGTCTTCACAATGGCAGCAGAATCAGCCACTCGAATATCATCCAAGTACAATTGATGACCATTATTGACAATATTGACAAATCGCAACAGTATCAAACTATCTGCAAAAGCCGATAAATCAACCGAATCCGTTCGCCATAAAAAAGCAGTGGGCAGCCATTGTTCACTGCTTGTCCAATTGGAAGCAGTGGCTAAGGTAGAGCCGCTTTTGAGGTATATTTTTTTATAATTCAGCCCACAATCCGTTGATATTTCTGCTTGCAATGTATCGTTTGAGTTGTTGTTGAATCGGGCACAGGCTACGTCAAAAAGTAAGCGCGGTTTTGCGACGCCTTTCAAATCTATGGGGGCAGTGACTAAACCATCTTTATAACCTTTGTTATTGTTGTAGCCATAATATGCAGCAGGCGTCGCTGTACCATATTTGTTGATGACTGTTGCTTTTTTCCATGTATTTCCACCAGAAGGTTGAATAATCCAACCGACAGGCGGAAATGATGGAAGAGCATTGAAATTTTCAAAAACAGGTGCTTTGAGGCTTGCTCGAACAGTGATGTTTTGAATTAAAGTATCTAAAGCATTGTCTGAATCGCCCGTTGTGTTCACGACCACACGCAGCTTGTGTTGCCCTGCGGATGCCCCCCTCAGTAAAAACGGGAATTGATAAGCCTTCACACTATTGATTGGAATATTAAATCGAATGCGCTCTGTTATTTCAGCTTGATTGTCAATTTGATATTTTAAATTAAAACTATCAATGGCTTGTGTGCCGTCGTTCCTTATTTTAAATGCTAAAACAAAAGGATTATCGGGGCATAATGGCGTCGTTTCTACAGGATTGAGCAATGATAAAAGCGATGAATTTTGAGCAATAATATTCTTAAATTGCACATTATCTAAGAAAACAGGCATAGAAGTTTGATATATTTTATTGAAACGCAATTGTACAGTTTTATCTTTATAAGCTGATAAATCTATAGTGTCAGATTTCCAATCGAAAGAAAAAGAAGGTTCAAAACTGTTACGTGTAATAGTGGGCAACGCTGCTCCCGTTTTAATATAACCTGTGGGTTCAAAGGTAACGCCACAATCTGTTGAAATATCAACTACTAATGAATCCCTTTCGCCATGTCGAAACGGCGAAAATCTGCTAAAAAACATTATCGGCTTTTCAGTATTACTCAAATTGACAGGGTATGTAATGAGAGATTCTACAGCACCTATATCATTACCATCTGTTACAGTCGATATGGCAGCTATAGTCAGTTGATTGTCCAGACTACCAACTGTCAAAACTCTATCCCATCCTTTTGTTTTTGTCAAACGCATTTGCCAATCAAGTGGTGGAAAAGCTGCTGTTTCAAAATCCTCAATAATATTAGGGCGGTATTCATTGGCGATATTGAAAGTGGTTTTTAAGGTATCATTTTTAGCGTTTTCATCATTTAAATAACGAACGATGAGGGTCAGATTGTGCTTGCCCGTCGTCGCTACATTCATCAATTGTTTGAATTGATATTGAACGGTATCTCTTGGATTTATCCGCTTAATCAGCGTTTCTGAAACGACCCCCTCAGTATCTAACTGATATGAAAGCCTAACGGAATCCGCTGGTAAAAAAGCATTATTGCGGATAGTGAATCGAACAGGCAGCGTGTTGCGGGCATTCGCGCATACGAGGGGCGAAGTGGGTAATAATCTTTCAACGATGCCCATATCAAAATCATAGCCTGGTTCTACTTTCAAATTGTCGAGAAAAGTAGAGCCATATCCACCCATCAAACTAACAAAACGCACTATAATAACGCTGTCTTTAAATGCCGCAAGATTGGCAGTATCTCGCCGCCAATCGGCTGCACTATTGGGATTCCATTGCATTTGATATTGCAAAGGCGTCTGTTTGGAAGTTGTTAAGCTGTCCCCTCTTTTTTCATAAATTGTTTTGTAAGTCCTACCGCAATCGGTGGACACCTGAACGCGGAGGGTATCTTGCTGGCGGTAAGCAGTCGGTGAAAAAATAGTATCTAATTTAGGATATGCTACATCAAAGGTCAAAAAAGGCTTGGTATTATTGCGTAAATCTAAGAAAGGCGGTATCATTTGAATTCGAGATTGCCCCCCGAAGAATTGAGATGACGGGGCTTTCGTCGGCTTACCATCACTGCCAATCACTGTATTACTTCTATAAAACCACGACGGCGTAGTAGAACCCGACGGAAAATTTTGAGGCGGCGAATACACCGATTCAAAGTTTTCGGAATAAGTCAAATTCAAACGAGGAGAGGTATAATCCCCAAAAACGATGGCATCATTTCGCCCATCTTGATCCCCTTTTACTCGGACATTGACAGTCAAATTGATGTTGCCATCAGCGGGTATTTCAGTCAGCTTTGAAAATTTATGAATAAAGGTTTCATTGAATGCCAAAGGGCGAATAATGGTGTCAAATACTGAGGGGGTGTTGACCATTTGATAAGAAACGACAAAGGTATCTAAAACCGCAGCTCCCGTATTTTTGACCTCAATTTCGACAGGTATTTGAAATTTTGAAGGGCAAAATTCACTTCTAACAGGGCTAATTATTCGACTCAGAGCTACATCTTTCGTTGGAATGAGGGCATCATAAATATTGATATTGTCAACATATACGCCATTCACTTGACCCTCTTTATTAGTATGTTTTGCATAAAAACGGATGAATAGAGTGCTATCGATGTACGAGGCTAAACTAATAGAATCTTTTTTATAATTCTTCCTATCATAAGGTCCATTATTGGAAACACCAAATTTGCCTTGTTTTGAATAAATTTCCTTAAAATTAGCACCACAATCTGTCGAAACTTCAATACCGAAAGTTAAAAATGGTTCGTAAATAAGGGCTAAGTCGAAAACAAGGTAGGGGTTTTTAAGTCCTTTCATATCCATAGCTGGGAGCATCAGATAACCATATTTTCGTTCTACAAACGCATCACCTTCATAGCCTTCGGAAAAACCTGCTGCTCTAATAGTTGCTCCAACCTCCCCGATGACTGAAAAATTAGTCCTCAACCAACCTGCATCATAATAACCGACTGGCGTTGCCGACCAATCCAACGGTGGAAAACGGGGTTGCTCAAAATTTTCTGTAAAAGGCGGCTTATAGGTCGGCGCATTTCTGAGCACTATAAAACGCTCGTTGTTGGTAATTGATAGGTCAGGTGTTAAAATTGTTACAAACAACGTATCGTTCAAGGTAGCGGGTACTGTTGCGAGCGTTTTGAAAGTATAGTGAATAGAATCGTAGTTAAAATTACGTGGTCTTTGAATGATTTCTTCAACGCGAGGTTGATTGCCTAATTTATAGCTTATGCGAAAGGTGTCATTGACATATCCATTGATAACTGCTTTTACGGTAAAAGTAGCCGGTTTGCAAAAGAATAGACTATCAGGCAGCAGTATTTCTTCTAAAGTTCTGTCTTGAGCTTTTAGGGAATGAATAGCTAAGCAGCCCATAAAAATGAGCAAGAAGATTTTGAATTTATTATTCATTTTTATTGGTTTAAATTATCTCTTGATAAATGTCTGATTTTTAATGCCTTTGGGGGTGTTGACTGTAAGAAAATAAACACCTTGATGAAGGTTTTTTAAGTCAATTTTAATGGATTTTACTTGAATATCTTGTTGATTATAGACCATTTGACCGAGCGTGTTGGCTATTTTGATAGAGTATTCTGCAATGTCTTGTTTATCAAAATCAACAGTCAATTCATCAGAAGTTGGGTTAGGAAAAACAGTCAATTTGTTTGGTAAAACGGTCGTTTCAAAGATGCTTGAAGGAGGCAGCGTCAAGATGTCAACGCGTTGAGTTCTTTGAAAATTCTCTAAATTACCCCCAATGAAGTAAATTTTATCTTTTAAACCAATCGTGGCACCGCTTCGAGCCGAATCAGGGGCTGGAAAAGGTAGTTCACTCCACGTATTAGTTGTGAAATTATAAACATCAATTTTTTTATACAGCGTCCGCACAGAGGAGGATTCATCTTGAGTATAACCGCATATGAGGTAAGCTTTTTTATCGAAGGTAGCAATGCCATTTAAACTGCGGGCTTTGGGTAAATCGGCAGTTTGCCATGTATCAGTATCTACATCATAAATCTCTACACTTTTAGTATAAAAAAGTGTTGGCGCAGCTGATACAAAATCTAACCTATTAATACCGCCCACTATCAAAACTTTGCTACCTGAAACAGTGACAGTAGGAGACACCCTGCCAGTTTTCATGAAAACGGTTGACCATTTACCAGTTATTTCATCATAAATATCTATGTTTTTATAAAAAGTCCAATCCCAAGTTGAATTAGGATTGTCAGTAAATCCACCAATGAATAAAAGTTTATTTTTAACTTTTATTACTTGAATGTCTCTTCTGGCTACAGACAGCGAAGCGGTATATGTCCATTTTTGAGTCACTGTATCGTAAATCCTAACGACATTAGAAGGATTGGAACTTGTTTGACTCCTTTCTAAACCACCTGCAATGAATAATTTACTGCCGATAGCACCCGCCCCTACGTCGTATGGAATGAAGGGCATACTATCGCGTTGCCAAGTGTTGGTAGCAGCGTTATAAATATCTAAGTTCCTACCATAATCATTGGTGAGTGTATCAAAGCCTTGAAAGCAGTATATTTTATTGCCCAAGGGTATAGCTTTGGCTTTAAAATCTCGGAAAGATAATACGCCATTTGTTGCCCATTTTTTAGTCGTTTCGTCATAGACATCTGCCGTCGCATTATTGCCTAAATTGCCGCCTATCGCCAATATTTTAGAACCAATAGTAGCGGTTGTAAATGGTGTGCGAGTAGCAGGCAAAGCATCCACAGACCAAGTTTGAGCGGATAAATGGGCTACGAAGCTGCATACAATGAGTGTGAATGTAAACTTGAATGAGATAAAATTCTTTTTCATAAATTGTTTCTATTTTGATTTTATTTGATTAAAATAATTTTATGCTTTTCAAATTGATTATTGATGCCTATAAAAAGAAAATACATACCCGCAGGCACATCTTGCAGTTGCCAATTATGGACATTGGAAGCCATTATTTTTTCCTGTTTAATGATTTGCCCTTGTGCATTAATTAATTGACAATCAATGGGTTGTGCGAAATCTCGAGTCAGTTCAATGGTCAAATCGCCAGTGGTGGGGTTCGGAAAAACACGGCTATACTGAGGGGTATCGTTTATGTCCGATGTTTTGGTAATAGGCAATTCTACGACGCGGACATTGTCCAAATGAATGTTCAAACCCAAGTTTTTGAGTACCGAAAAACGAAACTGCACAAGGCTATCTTTCAAATGAATAAGCCTGACAGAATCACTTCGCCATTGATTACTATTTGGAGATTTTGTACTACCAAAAGTTGGATTGACATCTGTTACGACTTGAGATGTGCCTTTTCTATAATCCGTACGCTGATAAGTGACACCACAATCGGTTGAATATTCAATGAAAAATAAATCGCCTTCTTGCAAATAATATCGGAAGGCGGCAATATCAAAAATGAGGTAGGGATTTTTCATTCCTCTCAAATTTACTTGCCATGAAGTGAGGGCGTCTTGGGCTGTCAATCCAAATTGATTTGAAAAATACGTAGCCGTATGGGTATCATTATTGAACCTATCTTTGCCAGAAGCACGAGCCCAGTTGGGGACAAAAGAGTAATTGCGTTCTTGAATCTGCCAATCTTTTGGCGGAAATCGAGTAAAAACGCCTTCAAATGTTTCAATAATGGGTAAATTATTGAACAACTTGACATCTATTTTACGGAATAAAGTATCGCCCACACTCACCGAATCACCTGCTGCCCGAATGATGACGCGCAAGGTATGCTCTCCATTTTTCACCCCCCTCAGTAAATTATCAAACCGATAGTTTTTACTGTCATTGGGGCGAATACTGAGTTGAGCTATAGCTTTTACTTCTGTTTGATTATCAATTTGATATTTAATTTCAAAACTATCAATCGTCGCTCTGCCCTCATTTCTCAATTTCACTTCAATAGGAAATGCTTCTTCCTGACATAAAATAGTAGAATCATTGGGCGTCACCCAATTTGAAATTGATAAGTTTTTAGATTCATGATTCACAAATTGAAAATTATCTAAATACAAAGTATTCGTCACGAAAACCGTCGGTGCAATATGTACAAACCGCAACTGTACAACGCCACCCTTGTAAGCCGATAAGTCAATTGTATCTCTCCGCCAATCAGTAGCCGCCGTAATTCGAGGTCCATAATCGGGCAGACTTTGGTAGGTGCGTAGAGCAGTTGTCAAGGCAATATTCCATTTTTTATAGCCCGTCGGTTTAAAAGTTTGACCACAATCCGTTGAAATATCTACTCGCAAGGTGTCATTATAATAGGCTTTAAATGTATTGGCTGTATCTGTTCCGCCTCCAATAATGCCAGTATAACCCATGTAAGAAAGGTCGAAAACAGCTATCGGATTGGATAAATTGCTCAAATCCACAGGGTAAGTCGTCAAAGCATCTACCGCATCAGGCTCACGAGGGGTACTTGAATAGAGCGTTGATAAACAAGCAGCCGTTGTAGAATCGCCTCTACTGCCCACAACTTTTACTAATTCCCAAACAGATGTATAAGGGTCAGCTTTTTTAAGCGTCCAATCAAGTGGTGGAAAATCGGGCGACTCAAGCCCCTCAGTAATATTGGCTGCATATTGAGGGCGAAGCCTAAAAGTAGAGATTAAAGTATCATTGATGCTATTTTCATCACCATTTACATTTAAAGTAAAAGTCAAAATATGATTGCCCGCAGTTGGTACTTTCAACAATTGATTAAAAGTAAAAATGGCGGTATCTCTAAAATTCAAACGTCTAATAAAAGTCTCTGAAACACCCCCCTCAGTATTTAGGCGATAAGTGAGCTTAAAAGTATCAACCCGTGCTACACCATCATTCCGAATAGCCAGACGAACAGGCACAACCCCTCTAAAAGGATAACAAACAGGCATTGTATCAGGAAAAATACGAGACATTAGGCTCACATCCTTCGTAAAACCTGCTTCTACTTTGACATTATCCACATACAAAGGTGTTCCATCAGAAGTCATTCCGAAAAATCGAAGAATCACAATACTGTCTTTATAAGGCAATAAATCAACCGTATCACGCCGCCAATCAGTGGCTTCACGAGGTACAGAATAATATTCAGTTGTTGTGTAGGTTTCTAAAGCTTTGCCTGATTTGTTATAAGCCGTTGGTTTGAAAGTATTGCCGCAATCTGTCGAAATTTCAACTTTGAAAATATTATTGCGGAACGAATCAATGCGAGCATACGCCAAATCGAAAGTCAAATAAGGACTACCCGTTTTCTTTAAATCAATAAAAGGCGTTGCAAGCCATTGATTGCCATCGCTGGAGCTAAACGGAAATTTCATAGCCGAACCTTTCATCCCATTTCTACTGATGACTTGCACTCGAGAAGATATATAGTTAGAAGCCGACCATTCTTTTATTAAAGCATGATAATTTATTAAATCATCTGTTTCAAAATTTTCAACAAAAGGCAAGGCATTTTGAGTAGGAAAAAGCACTTGATTGCTCAAAGTATCATTCCGATTATCCAAATCGCCTATTGTTTTGACCGTGTAAAAGAAAGTTACATTACCCCCTTTTGGAAAGGGTGGCAATTTTTTAAATTGATGAGTAAATGATTCACCAAAAGCCAAAGCCTTCAAAACAGTGTCCGCTACTGAGGGGGTGTTATTAATTTTATAGGAAATGATAAAAGTGTCTAATTTGGATAAACCTGTATTACTGACCACTATTTGAAGCGGTAAGTCAGTCTTGCCGACGGGGCAAAATACACCTGACACTGGATATAGAACATTGGTAATTGCCGCATCTTTTGCAGGCGTTGGGCGATTAAAAACTTCGATATTATCTAAATAAAAAGGCTGGCTACTGGAAGAATTCAAGCCTGCAAATCGCAACATGACATCTTTATTTTTATAAGGCAATAAACTAACTGAATCCCGCCGCCAATGATTGGCGGCAGTAGGTCCTGAATATGGAATATTGTCGTTGGTCATTAAAGAATCGGCACTTTTATAATAAATTGGTAGAAATGTGATGCCGCAATCGGTAGATACTTGAACAGACAAAAAGCTATATCGATCGAGTGCTCGATAAGCCACATCAAATGCTAAATATGGGTCACTCACGCCCTTCAAATTAATGGGAGCAGATGTGATATTTATGAATGAGGCACCTCCATCATCGAAATAGATAGCTGAAGAGGCTTGTCCATTGCGTCCAATCACATCTGTTTTCTTTTTAAGCGTATATAAAGAATAATAAAAATCGCCAGTGGGCCAATCTTTTGGTGGAAATACACTCGTTTCAAAGCGTTCAATAAAAGGTACTGGATATTCTCGACGAGGATTGAAAGTGGTTTTTAAGGTATCATTGAGCGTATTTTGTTCATTATTTTGCCCGATGGCAATGGTTAAAACAGCCAATCCCGTATCAGGCACTTGCATGAGTTGGGTAAAAGTATAATTCAAAGTATCATCTAAATTCAATTTTTTAACAAGCGTTTCTCTAATCCAACTATTATTATTGACTCGAAAAGCAAGGTGAATAGAATCAGTGGCTATTTTACCGATATTTCTGAAGACTATTTCAATGGGTATCTTATTTTTATCGCTTGGGCAAATCGGATTGTCATCAGGTGATACTCGCCGCACCAATATTAAATCCTTATTCAAAACATTGCGATTAGCCACTCTGAATATCATCTAAATAGAGTCCGTCATTCGTTATCGTTTTATACAAAAATCTAAATTGAACATTTTCACCTACAAAAGCCTTTAAATTAATGGAATCAAGCGACCAATTACTCATACTGGAGGGATAAGTTCTGTATGTTTCCATCGTCCAAAGTGCCGAGCCGCCTTTTCTAAAAAGTGTTTGATAAGTAGCTCCACAATCTTTAGTGACCTCTACGGTCAAAGTATCCAAGCCACCATTGCCATAAGCGTGATTGAAATAGAGATAAGGTAAATCCGCAGTTCCTAAATCAAAAAGGGGTGATTTGGCAGAATAAAAGCTGCTAAAAGGTAAATTATTCTCTTTGAACAAAAGAGTGTTAGTGCTTAAATTGTTGATACCTGTCACATAGCTTTGGATATATCCACCTTTGCCAGCAGTATAATAATTCGGTTTAATATCTATCCAATCAATAGGAGGCAGAGTACTGCCTTCAAAATCCATGATATAGGGTAGTTTTTTAGATCCACTACTTCTTAAAGAAATAGCCAAATTATTGTTAAAAGAATAGTAATCTCTATCAGGATTAAAGGTTGTAACAGTCACTTTTAAAATGCCTTTACTGTTCAAAAGTGAGTCTTTACTGAGGGGGGTCATAAATTCATATTGAATCGTATCACCTACTCTTTCTATCCGTCTTTTTATTTTTTCAGTGATAACTATTCTATTATCTAATTGATAAGACATCTGAAAAGAATCCACCGCTGAACCATTGAGCAATCCAACCACCACCTTGATAGAAATATTCTTATTCTGACAAAAAATAACACTATCAGGTGTGATAATTTGGCTTAAAGATAAATCAACAAAAGCTTGTGAAAAAAGAGAAGGGCTTACAAAAAGCCCAATAATGAAGAGAATCAGGTGTTTTTTAATGTTTTTTTGCATATCGGCTTTATTTAAGTAAAGATTATTTAGTTCATGGCGGCAAGGTATAGGCATTTTTATTATAAAAAAAATAAAATATGTTAAAATTGGTTGCTCCCTTAATTTCAACTTATCATTACCTTAGCACCCAGTAGGTATTTTAAAAAAACCAACTCGTCAGTTAAATGATACTCAAACATTCCTCAAAAATCTTTTGGATAGGCATTTCAGTCTTCTATCTCTTGGCTTTTTTCCAATTGGACTATTGGAAAAAAGCGGCTTATGGCGGCGACCCTCTCGGCTATTATGTTCATCTGCCCGCTACATTTATACACCATGATGTGGGCGATTATTCCAAATCTTTTGAAGCTGTCAAAAAATATGATGCTGGTTTGCCTGACCCGAAGGTAGATAAATATGGCATTCGCCCGACTCCATCGGGCAAATATGCTGTGAAATATTCTTTGGGGATGTCATATTTGTTTTCCCCTTTTTTTCTGATAGCACATATATATTGTGTCAGCACGTCCGCCTTTCCTGCCGATGGATTTAGTCTGCCTTATATGTTGTCGTTGGGTCTCGGGGTTTTGTTGTATGTCGGATTGGGTTTAATGTTGCTCGTGAAGGTCTTGAGACGGTATTTTACTGAGGGGGTCGTTATCTCTGTTATTCTAACATTGACATTGGCTACCAATCTTTTATACTTTACCGTTTATAATAATTTGATGGCTCATGCACCACTTTTTGCCATCTATGCTTTATTAATTTATGCCACCGATTCATTTTATAAAAACCCTAATCGCTCTTGGGCATTACTCATCGGAGCCGCATATGGCATCATCTTTTTGATTCGGATGAATGAAATATATGCCATTTTGATTCCCTTGTTTTGGAATTTTAATAGCTTAAAAGAAAGGTTTTCTCTACTAAAATCATATGTTTTATGGGCAGCTATACCAGCTATTTTATTATTTATTCCACAAGTTTTTTATTGGCATGATGTCTCAGGGCAGTTCATTTATGATGCTTATGTAGGTGAGTCTTTTAATTTTTTAAAATCAAAAATTGCAGGCGGTTTATATGGTTATAGCAACGGTTGGTTGACTTGGACGCCTGTTATGTTCTTTGCTTTATTTGGTTTATTTTCCTTGAAGAAACAGGCTCGGGCAGCTTATTTACCGACGATTTTGATTTTGCCGTTACATATTTATATCATTTATAGTTGGTGGTGTTGGCAATATGTCAACGGATTAGGCTCTCGCCCGATGGTAGAAATGTATGCTTTATTGGCTTTCAGTCTGGGTGCTTTTTATACTTTTTTAAAACAACTTTCTACCATTGGCAAAGGCTTAACCATCGCTATCTTATTGATTTTCAGCGCATTCAATATATTTAAAATTTATCAAGAGACATCTGGCTTGATTAGAGCACAATTTACTTGCCGTGCTTTTTATTGGGAAATGTTCACCGCTACACATTGGAGTCATGCCTCTTTGGTCGCTTATAATAGTGATGAAATACAGCCTAAAAACCCTATTAAAATAAAGGACATTGCCCTATTAAATTTTGAAGATTCGACCACTCTAAATTATACACCGCTTCATAAAAAAAACGGTTTGTTCGGCTTCACATCGCAACTCGATACGAGCGTTTTGTATGAGATACCCCTCAGTATGAAGGATATCCGAGCCAATGATTTGGTCAAAATAAAGGTTTATGCCTATTTTGAAGAAAAAGACAGAGTGGCTTCTCAATGGGAACAAACGATGTTGCAAGTTCACTTTAAAACAAAAGAAGGCAAAGTCTTAAAATCTCGCGGCATAGCTCCTCAGCTTTTTATAGGCAACAAAGATTTCAGCATTTGGACAAATGGCACGGCTCATTTATGGGATGAAGTTTATTTTTATGTAAAAGTGCCTCCTAAAATGGAAGCGGATGGGACTCTGCGTATTCAAATTATCAATCCGACTCGACAGCCTTTGTATGTGGATGATTTGAAGATGGAATTGTGGTGGGAGTAGTCGAATAACCACATAATATTTTATCTTTGCCATCTCAATTTTTAAAGAAGAAATTAAATACACCCTAATTTTCATACATAATCATTTACGAATCAATAATTTACAGCAAATCAACACTTAGTTTTTAATAACAGATGGAGAATAATCAAAGAAAAAAGCGCGTTAAAATTCTTGAAAAAGTAGTCATTACGGGCATTGCCGATAAGGGAAAAGCAGTCGGTAGAGATAGCGAAGGCATGATCGTTTTTGTTGAAAATGCCGCGCCAGGTGATGTGGTGGATGTCAAAATTCATAAAGAAAAAAGCGGTTATCAGGAAGGCACTGTTATCAATATTCATACCCTTTCGCCCGACAGAACTGAGCCATTTTGTGAGCATTTCAACCTCTGTGGCGGTTGCCGTTGGCAGCATATTACCTACGAATCGCAGTTGCATCATAAGCAAGTTTTGGTCGAAAATGCCTTCAAACACTTGGCAAAAGTGCCTGTGGGTGAGTGGTTGCCGATATTGGGTTGTGATGACAATCGGTTTTATCGCAATAAAATGGAATACACTTTTTCCAATAAAAGATGGCTTTTGCACGAAGAAGTACTGAGGGGTATGTCCAATTTGGAAGATGTCTTAGGCTTTCATAGACCTGGGGCATTTGATAAAATTTTGAACGTCAATAAATGCTGGCTTCAACCCGACCCATCTAATGCTATCCGCAATCGGACGAAAGAAATAGCCGTTGAGCAAGGCTTGCGGTTTTATGATATGAAAGAGCAACGCGGCTACATGCGGCACATCATGTTGCGTATCACAACGCTTGGCGAAATCATGCTCATCGTCAGTTTTCACTTTGAAGATGTTGAAAAACGAGTGCGTTTTTTAGATGCTTTATTGGCTGATTTTCCTCAGGTGACAACCTTGATTTATTGTATTAATCAAAAAATGAATGACTTTGTCCTTGATTTACCGATGGTTACGTATGCAGGAAAAGGATATATTGAAGAAGACTTAGGCAAAGTGCGTTTTAGAATCGGACCCAAATCGTTTTTCCAAACCAATACCAAGCAAGCGGAAAGGCTGTTCGATACAGTTGTCGAATTCGCTGATTTTGTAGGCGACGAAAACGTTTATGACTTGTACACGGGCATCGGAAGTATCGCTCTCTATATCGCTGATAAAGTGCAACACGTAGTCGGCATCGAAGAAATTGCTCCTGCCATTGCAGACGCTAAAGAGAACGCCGAGCGCAATAATTTGAAAAACACCACCTTCTACGCAGGCGATGTGAAAAATATATTGACTTCTGATTTTGCATCAAAACATGGCAAACCAGACATCCTCATCACTGACCCGCCGCGTGCAGGGATGCACCCCTCAGTAGTGAACATGCTTTTGGAGCTTGCAGCACCAAAGTTGATTTATGTGAGTTGCAACCCAGCGACTCAAGCACGAGACATCGCTATTTTGCATGAAAAATATGATGTCGTGAAAGTCCGCCCAGTCGATATGTTTCCACATACGCACCACGTGGAAAATGTAGCGTTGTTGAGATTGAGACATGGGCAATGATTGATGGGCAATGGGCAATGGGTAATGAGTAATGAGTAATGGGTAATGGGTAATGAGTAATGAATAATGAGTAATGAGCAATGAGTAATCGTAAATATTACCCATTACCCATTACCCATTACTTATTACCCATTACTTATTACCCATTACTTATTACCAATTACTTATTACCCATTACCCATTACTTATTACCTATATTTTGTTGGTGATTTCAATTTAACGCATTAACTTTAATAGTCAAAATTAAGAATATGGCGAAAATTCGCTAACAGTGTAATACAATATTATACAACCAATTAAATTTGAAGAATGGAAGCATCTGTTGCAAAGAAACCCGTGAAGAGTGCGAAAAAAGGCGCGCCAAAATTTAGTAAAGAACTCTATATGACATGGTACGAAACCATGTACCGCATACGCCGCTTCGAGGAGCGCGTTTTAGAGCATTATGGCGACGATGTACGCGGCTTTTGCCACGTTTATATCGGTCAAGAAGCCATTGCAGCGGGTTTGAAAACGGCTTTGAAGCCCGAAGATGCTATCGTGACGGCTTATCGTCAGCACGGTATTGGCTTGATGCGCGACATCCCTGCACGGGAAGCGATGGCTGAATTGTTTGGAAAAGTAACGGGTGTTGTGAAAGGAAAAGGCGGTTCGATGCACTTTTTCAGTAGAAAAGGACGCTATTTTGGCGGCAATGGTATCGTCGGTGCTCAGATTGGCATTGGAACGGGCATCGCTTTCGCTGAGCAATATCGTGGTACTGATTTACTATGCGCTACTATGTTCGGCGATGGTGCTTCACGTCAAGGCATATTGTATGAAGCTGGTAATATGGCAATGACTTGGAAAATTCCTGTACTATATATATGTGAGAACAATGGCTATGCGATGGGCACATCCGTAGCCCGCACCTCGAACGTAACGGATGTGGCAACGGTCGCCAAGGGTTTTGATATGCCGTTTGCTATTATCGATGGCATGACGCCTGAGTCAGTGCATGAAGGGTTGACTTTGGCGGCTGAACATATTCGCAGTGGCGCAGGTCCTTTTTTCCTTGAAATCAAGACATATCGCTACAAAGGTCACTCGGTTTCTGATCCTGAAAAATATCGGAAAGATGAAAAAGGGAGAGCAGAGGTAGCCCATTATAAAAGCATTGACCCAATCAAAACGACTCGCGACAAGATGATTACTGAGGGGATAGCCACCGAAGCTGAAATAAAAGCGATAGAAGATAAAACGGAAATCGAAATGCAAGAAGCAGTAGATTTTGCTAAAGCATCGCCTTATCCTGATGCATCTGCCCTCTATGAAGATAATTATGCAGAACCTGGTTATCCATTTATGAAAGACTGATTTTAATATGGGTAATAGGTAATAGGTAATAGGTAATTGTGGTAAAAAAAAAAATCCGTTTCATTTGCTTGAAACGGATTTTTTTATGTGAAAAATTAAGGTTTTGTATCGTTTTTTCTTTGTTTTTTAATTATTTCAATAAAAATCTTTAATTATTTTAAAAAAATAACAAAAGGTAAAGCAACTGCAACAATGAGCAAAAACGTAATATGGCAATGAGGTCTTTTCAAAATTTGTTTAAACGAATATTAAAACAAATTGAAAATTGCCAGTCAAATCAAATTTTTTCACTTATTCTTTAATCCAAATTCTATGAAAAACATTCTCTACATTTTCTCAGCATTTGCCACCATTCTCTTATTTATTAACAATGCAACGGGTCCCATTAATGTGCAACAAACTGGCTATACAGGTGCGCCTGGTGACCAACCGAATACTTGCGCCACTTGCCATAACACAGGCACATATGGATCGTCGGCAACACTTCAGATTTTCGATTCATTGGGTACTACCCTCGTCACGAAATATGCGCTCGACAGGCAATACACGATTCGAATGACCATTAATGTTACCAGCGGTACACCCACCGCTTATGGATTTCAAATGATTGATATTCGGAAATCTGATAATACAAACGTTAAAGGCTTTTTACCCAAAGCCCAACAAGCTGCGAATATAGGTATCGATACCATCAAAACAAGCAATCGAGTTTATGCTGAACACAATGCGAAATTGACTTCTAACGTCATCAACGTGAAATGGAAAGCACCGAGTACAGACTTAGGCAATATTGTTTTTTACGGAGCTGGCAACGCTGTCAACTCCAATTTCAACTTTCAAGGCGACAACGGCACCCCCTCAGTATCTGTGCAGTTAGCTTCGCCTACTTCCCGTGTGAATGACTTGACTGAAAATGTGAGCATTCAATTATCACCTAATCCGACGCCTTCGATGGTATCAGTTCAGATTGAGAGTAAAAAAACTAAAGCCGTTAAAATTCAAGTCGTGGATTTGTCGGGAAGAACCGTTATTTCTGAAAATTGGAATATAAATGTCGGAAACAATCAAAAATCGATTGATTTAAATAGCTCCGCCAAAGGAATTTATATGATACAAATCATTGAAAATCAAGATGTTATCTCTAAAAAAATTATTAAACTCTGATATGTTATTTTTTTCAAAAGAAAACCGACATAAATACTGAGGGGGTAAGGATTAACTCAATACCCTAATTTATCCTACTAAAAATGAAATGCCGAACGCGGTTGCACAACCGCCTTCGGCTTTCCTTTTTTTAACATCATATCTCATCACTCATATCTCATCACTTTTTCCTCCAATACCGCATTAACCCTGCCACGCTCACCCAAGCAGGATTGGCTGTTTCATACCGTTCGTATGCTTCGCCCACGATGCCGAATCGGGCTAATTCTTTCTTCACCAAGTCTTGAAACTGAGGGGTCACTTGCTCAGGTGTTAGACCTTGCTGGACAAATGGTTTCATCCAGTCAGCCCACTTCAATAAGCGTCTTTTAAGAGAATATAAATGCTTTTTCACCATTCTCTCTTCGCCAAAATGCGCCAAATAAAGTTTATTGAGCTTTAATGATCGCAATAAATCGATGGATTCGCACCACGCTTCGACGTCAATATCGGGCGGTGGGCAAGGTGGTGTGACGATGCCATCGCCAATTTTAACGCCTGCAACATCACCTGCGAAGAGGTTTTTACCCAATTGCCAAGCAATGTGATGCACAGCATGACCGGGCGTGTGCCAAGCAGTAAAAACCATCGAACCGACAACTACTTTTTCACCATGAGCCATCACTTTTATTTTTTCAGGCGCAATTCCTTTCATGTCGCCCCAAAGTTGGCTCATTTGATCTTTATAAATCATTTTAGCTGAATTATACAATTTGGTCGGGTCTATCAAGTGTTTTTCTCCAGCAGGATGCACATATATAGTAGCATTCGACGCAAAACACCAGGCTGCTCCTGCATGATCGAAGTGAATATGCGTTAGAAAAACATGTTTGATTTGATTCATTTTAAACCCCAATTCAGTGATAGCGGCTTTTAAAACAGGTAGGGTAGAATGCGGACCCGTTTCCATCAATATCAAATCATTGCCTGATTCGATGAGAAAGGCAGCAATTGTGTCGCTATGCCCTTGAAAATTGAGGTCGATAGTATGTATTTTATATTTTATTTTCATATCAAACTAATAATTCTTTGGTTAAGGTAATCGTCAATTTATCCGCATTCATCAATTGTTGATGTAATGATTTTGTTTTAGGTAATTCATAATCAAAATAATATTTCAAAGTAGCTATTTTGCTTTGATAAAATATTTTATCATCGGCTGTTACTTCATTTTTTAAAGCATTATCAGCAACAATGCCTTGTTTTAGCCACATCCAACCCATCACGACAAGGCTAAAATATTCAAGATACAAGGTAGCATCAGCCAGCATAGTTTCAACACCTTTTTCCTTACCTATCTTGAAGATTTCATTGGTCATGGATTGCATATGCTGCGCCGCTTCGCCCAATTTTTGAGCATAAACAGCTAAATATTGGTGCTTTATCCCCTCAGTAACCGTATCAATTATTTCATTGCTGAACAATTGTATGGCTTTACCATTTTCCATTGTCACCTTTCTACCGAGCAGATCCATACCATGAATAGCGGTTGTGCCTTCATAAATGGCATTCACCCGAATGTCTCTATAAATTTGTTCTACTGGAAAATCGTCGCAATATCCTGCACCACCGAGCGTCTGAATAGCCGCCGAAACGGACTGAACGCCCATTTCAGAAGGATAACTTTTAGCAATTGGCGTGAGCAATTCGAGCAAAAGATGGGCATTGTGTTTCTCCTCTTCAGTACCAACTTCTGCAATATCTGAGTAATAACTGCATTGCGATAGTAATGCGATAGACCCCTCAGTAACAGCCTTCTGAAAGAGCAAAAGCCGCTTCACATCAGCATGTTCAATAATCAAAACGGGAGAACTATGAGGGTCTTTATTACTTGGATGACGCCCTTGTGGACGCTCATTGGCATATTTCAATGAAGCATAATAGGCTGCCGAAGCCGCTCCTGTCGCCAGCAAACCTGTCGCAATGCGCGCTTCATTCATCATTTGAAACATATAATTCAAACCTTTATGCGGTTCGCCGACCAAGTAACCGTAGCAATCGTCTTTTTCACCAAACATCAAATGCGCCGCTACATAACTTTTTTGACCCATTTTGCCATAAATACCAGCGCATTGCACATCATTTGGCATTAATTCACCATTTTCTAACCTCAATTTAGGCACTACAAAAAGCGAAATACCCTTCGTGCCAGCCGGTGCGCCTTGTATACGAGCAAGCAAAAGATGGACAATATTATCCACTGCATCATGTTCACCCCCAGAGATAAATATTTTTTGACCCGTAATTTTATAGACACCCCCCTCAGTATTTTGACCATTATTTGAAGTTACAGGAACAGCAATTGACGTCAAATCAGTCAATGAACTCCCTGCCTGCGGCTCAGTAAGTGCCATAGTGCCTTGCCATGCGCCTGAAAACATTGGTGGCAGATAGGTTTGTTTTAACTCATCTGAACCAAAACTCATAATAAGATTGGCTGCGCCTTGCGTCAAAAAAGGGTAGGCAGCATTGACATTAGCCGCGTAAAAACTCAACAAAGCAGCATGAAAAAGACTCATGGGCATTTGCATACCGCCATATTCTGCGGATACAGGAGCGGCTATCCAACCACCTTCAGCAAGAGCATTAATCAGCACTTTAAGTTGTGGGTGCGTTTTGACTGAACCATTCTCGAAATAGGCTTTTTTTCTGTCCATTTCCATGTAGTATGGAAAAAGATGCGTATCTGAAATTTGTTTAGCGGCATCTATTGCCATTTCAAAAGCATCGCGGTCAAAATCTGCAAAACGGGGAAAGCGGTTGAGTTTATCTGCTTCGAGCATTTCAAAAATGATAAATCGAAGATTGCGATAACTGAGATATTGATTCATAAAAAAAAGAAAATGGTTTTAGTTAGTGACGGATGTTTTTAAGGAAAATGCCCCTGAATTTTTCAGGATAGTTTCATATTTTAAATTAATAGCTTGTATAAATAATTGAAAATAAAGTATTTATAGATGAAATTGATAAGCATCTGTACTATAACTTATTTTTAACAATCTAAAACGCCTCAAAGTTGACTTTTTTCTTTTAATTTGCGAAAAACAAAGCAGATGATTTATATATTTTTATGTGTTTTTTTTAGTCATACTAAAACTCACTTGTTGCCTGTTAACAGCCATGCAATCAGTACCCCCCTCAGTCATGCTTTCAGCTTCATGGAGCGTTCGCACCATATTTCGATACCTCATGAAGCCAATTTATCAGAAAAAATAGATATATCTGGTCATTGGGAAGGCACTATCACTCGCGATGAGGGCGGCGGCAAACGCACCATTTATCAAATGGAAATTGATGTCAATCAAAAAGATAAAGAAATTACAGGCATTTCGTATGTTCATTACGACGATGGTACAAAGCAATACCACGCTAAAATGGCATTTCTGGGTAAAATAAATGACACTTATTTCAAATATTTTGAAACCAAAATTATATCATCCGATGCCATACCCAGCACTGAATGGTGCATCAAAAAAGTAGAACTCATTCATCGAATTCAAGATACTCGACCCACTTTAGAGGGCATGTGGGAAGGCATCACCACACAAGGAGAATGCACACCTGGGCGCGTTTTTTTACAGAGAAAACCGCCGCGTGTGTAGGTATAAATAATGATGATAACTTGCAGCAAGTTCAAAACTTGCAGCAAGTTTAAAATACATAACATATTGATTTTCAATTATTTATAAAAATAAAACACCATTAAAGAAGTCGATTATATCATCGTGGGTCAAGGTCTGGCAGGTTCACTGCTGGCATATTGTTTATTGCAAAAAGGTTGTAAAATAGTTGTAATAGATGCTTTTACTGAGGGGGTAGCTTATCAAAATTATACGTCATCTTCAAGCATAGCGGCTGGTGTCATTAACCCGATTACGGGCAAGCGGTATGTGAAATCATGGCGCATAGATGAGTTATTACCTGAGGCGCGGGAGATGTATCAAGCTATCGAAAAATTATTAAAAATACCCATTTGGCAAGAGCGTTTGCTGGTGCGAACACTTCAAAATATAGAGGATGAAAATCAATGGCTACTCCGTAGCAGCTATGTAGATTATGCGGCATATTGTTCTGAAAAATGTACCCCCTCAGTATCGGAACAATTTGAAGGAACTATTCATGAAGAGTTTCATTCTTTTGCTGAAATAAAAAATGCCGCGCAGGTGCATGTACCAGCTTTGGTGAAGCATTTTAGGCAACATTTAATAGCTCAAAATTGTTATTTTCAAGACCATTTTGACTATAATGATTGCATTTTAAAAGAAAAGTCTGTTTTTTATAAAGAATTTAAAGCTGAAAAAATCATATTTTGTGAAGGGGCTAAGGGTGTTGATAATCCATATTTCAAATGGTTACCTTTTAATTTAGATAAAGGAGAATTATTAATAGTGAAAATTCCCAATTTTAATTTAAATAATATTTTTAAACACCATATTTCAATCGTACCGTTGGGTGATGATTTGTATTGGGTAGGGGCTACCAACGATTGGCATTTTGCAGATGATCAACCTACTGAATCGAATAAACAATTGATTGTCAAAGAGTTACAAAGTATATTAAAATTACCTTTTGAAATTATAGACCATCAAGCGGCTATTCGACCGACGGTGAAAGATAGGCGACCGTTCATAGGCTTTCATCCCGATTTTGAAGTGGTGGCGATATTTAACGGTTTTGGTACGAAGGGTGCATCGCTCATTCCTTACTGGGCAAAGCATTTTTCGAGCGTTTTACTGAGGGGGGGAGAAGTGGATAAAGAAGTGAATATAGAAAGATATGCTCATGCAAAAGCAGTAGTGCAAGGGTAATGAGTGAAAGTTTTCTAAAAATACTGAGGGGGTGATGACGGAATTTTTTGAGTTTTTGTAAATTTGTATAATTATTAAGAAAAAGACTTTAAATTTTAACTTTTATATAACTATCCAAATCGTTTTACTGCGTCAAAATGATGATAAAAACAGTGAAACATTCTATTTCTAAAAAATAAAAAACTAAATCAGTATGAGAAGATTCCTCTTATGTTTTGTTGCAGGTCTTATAACATTAAGCATTCATGCACAAACACCACAACAGCTGCTCGAAGCTTCTAAAAAAGCGACTAAGAGCGATGTCAAAAAAGAAAATTTAGCTGCTGCAGAAAAGGCGGTGGACGATGCACTAAAAGCTACTGAAAATCAGGCTGGCTATGAGGCATATTTATACAAAGCCAAATTGATGATGAGTATGGCAAAATTGGATGACAACTCTCGCGTATTGGCGAATGTCACTAAGAAAGATTATAAATCTGAATATCCTAAGTCGGCTATCGAAGCTGTATCTGCCTTGATGACAGCCATGAAAAACACTAAAGATCCTAAGGCAATTAAAGAAATTGGTAAATTATTGACTGAAACCAACGGGTTTTTGAATCAATATGGCTCTGAAATGTCTGAAACTAAAGATTATGTAGGCGCATACAATTCATTCAAATCTACATTAGATGTCAACGATGCTTTGAAAGCTGCTGGACAAAAAGCGACCCTCGAAAAACCTGAGGACTATAATAAGCAATTGTATTTGACAGGTTTATTGTCAACATACGCTGGCAAAGAGGCTGAATCTGTTGATATTTATGAAAAATTGTTAGCCAATAAGGTGGATTCATCTTTCGTATATTCCTCTTTATTTAAATTAAAATATGACAAAGACCCTGAGGGTGCTATAAAAATCCTTGAAGCAGGTCGTAAAAGATACCCTGATGAAACGACTTTATTGTTCTCTGAAATCAATCACTATTTGAAGATTGGAAAATTGGATATCTTGATTGAGAAGTTGAAACAAGGCATTGAGAAAGAGCCTAATAATATGACTTTGTATTTCACAATGGGCAACGTTTATGACAATTTAGCTCAGAAAGAAACTGATGCAGCTAAGTCGGAATCTTATTCTCAAGAAGCTTTAAATTGGTATAAAAAGACGCTTGAAAAAGATTCTAAAAATTCGGATGCTTTGTATTCAATCGGTGCATATTACTACAATAAAGCAGCAAAAGTTTCTACCGAATTGAAGAAAGTAGAAAGTGATATGAGCAAAGCTGGTCAGAAAAAATATGATGAATTGACCAAGCAAATGTTAGCAGAGTTTGAAAATGCATTGCCTTTTTTCCAAAAATCGGAAGCGAGTGACCCAAATAGTCAGAATACATTGATTGCTTTGAAAGAAATTTATGCACGTAAAAACGATTTGACGATGGCGAAAGAATTCAAAACCCGTTTGGAAAATGTATCGGGTGGCGGTAAAAATGAAAAAGCCTATTTCAATCATTAAGATATTTTTTGGTTAAACAATTGGGATGAAACCCGTGAGCACTCAGGTATTCACGGGTTTTTTGTTAATGTTTAACATTCTTACTACTAAAGTATTTAATTTTGTAGAAAATAATAATCTATATAAAGTGAGTATTAAAAAACGCATACAAAGTTTCGAATTTGCTTTTAAAGGCATGGGCACATTATTTAAAACGCAAGCCAATGCTCGTATTCATTTGATGGCTATATTTTTAGTGACGGTGGCAGGTTATTTGCTAAAAGTATCTACAGCAGAATGGTGTTTTATCGTCATGGCTTTTGCGATGGTATTAGCTGCCGAAGCCTTCAATACAGCGGTAGAATTTGTAGTGGATTTGACTTCGCCTGATTATCACCCATTAGCAGGTAAGGCAAAAGATGTGGCTGCAGCAGCCGTTTTGATTACAGCGATAGGTGCAGCAATAATAGGATTTATAATTTTTTTACCTAAATTATTAGTACATTTAAGTAAATAAAAATTGAATAAATGTTAACCATCATTAAATTTTGAATTCTTAACTTTTAACCTCAAACCAATAAATACCCCCCTCAGTACGTTCCAAATTTTAAGATAGAAAAGACACATTTTTTCATTAACAAGATAGAATCGAACTTACATTCTACAAAACCGACACAGTTTCATGTATTCTTTATCAAAAATCCCATCATTAATAGGACTTTTATGCCTATTAAGTTGCCCTCAATTATTTGCTCAAGAACAACTCGGCTTACGACTTGATAACTATTCAGGTGCGAATGCTATCAGCCTTAATCCTGCTGCCAACGCTACATGTCAGCTCAGTTGGGATGTCAATCTCATAGGCTTTGGCATTGGCGGAAGCAATAATATGGCTTATATTGAAAATACCTCAGTCGGAAAAGTCGCCCGCAATGCCGCTAAAATAGGACCAGACCCAGCTCTTAATATTTTTTTCAAAGGCACACCAGCTTTGGAGTATAATTTTACCGACAAACCCAAATCATTTGGTTCAATGGTGGTTCGGGCTATGGGTCCTTCTTTTGTGGTGAATCTGGGTAGTGGTCATTCATTCGGTCTGTTTTCGAGTGTGAGAGCGGTTTTGAGTTCGAACAGTTTGCCGAGGATTTTTAACCCTTACGAAATGCAGCGCACTGTTTATGGGAAATCGTTTGATATTGACCCATTCAAAATCAAGGGTTTGAGTTGGAGTGAATTGGGATTAAATTATGCCTACAAAATAGGCGGAGATACTGAGGGGGGGCTTGCCATCGGTGCCAATTTGAAATTTATGAAAGGTTTTCAAGGATTTTTTATTGATAATTTTGAAGGTACTAAAATGACTCGCATATCAAAAGATACTTTCCGATTTGATGCCATGAAAGGCAATATAGGCTTCACCACTAATTATGATGATAAGCCGACTCAATCCAATGGCAGCGGGATTGGATTTGACATCGGCGCATTGCTCACAGTGGCTGCCAATGATGACCGCCCTTATGAATGGCGATTTGGGGTATCTATATTGGATTTAGGTTCAATAAAGATGACTCAAAATACAGAGGTGCATCAATTTGTAACAAAAGAAGGGTTTATATTGAGTAAAAAAGATTTTGAAGGTTTGAATGCTCAAGACCCGCGAGCGGATGCTTTACTACGGTTTAATCAAATCGCTTTTAATAATCCCCAAGCGACATTGAAAGGCAATTCTATGGTTTTTGGTTTGCCGACTGCTTTTCAAGTGCAGGCTGATTATGCTTTTACCAAAAATATATTTCTCAATGGGCTTGTCATTCAACGCATTCCAATAAGTGCTAACACATTGGAAAGAGATAATTTATTGGCTATAACGCCGCGTTATGAATCGCGTTGGTTGAGTGCATCCATGCCGATTTCTGTTTTTAATTATAAGCAAGTGCGCGTAGGATTGGCAGTCCGATTAGCGTTTTTAACCATTGGCACTGAGCATCTGATGAGTTTTATGAGCAATTCTAATCTATATGGTACAGATTTTTACATGGCTTTGAAAATTAACCCATTCAAAGTAGGTGCATTATCTTTAGGAAAGAAGGGGACTGGTGGCAATTGGGGTAAAAATAAAAGAGTCAGTTGCTATAAATTTTAAACATACCCCTCAGTATTTAAGTTGAATTAGGATTAGTAGGATGAGAAAGATATTTAAGGATTGATTACGTACAGTTTCCGCACGCAATCCTTAAACATCTTTCTCATCCAATTAATCCTAATTCAACTTAAATACTGAGGGGGTAAAGTCTAAAACTCGTCAAGATTTGAGAAAATTGTAATAAAAAACCGCCTCATGCTTTTTACTTCATTTACCATAAAACGCTAAACATTTGTTAATAAAATAACTGTTTTGTGTTATTTTTAAAATAAGGCTATTGTAGTATTTATTTTTTTAAAATTTAAATGATTCAAAACCAAACATTTATACATGATTAAAAAAAATATGAAATTTTATTTCGTTTTATTGTGAAAAAGTGAAAAAAAAATTTGCGTTTCGTAAAATCTACCCTAATTTTGTAAGCGAAAGGATGATAAAAACGATTCATTTCCCTCCTACCTGAATCGAAGTATCTTTTTAAATTTTCCCCCATTACCTCCCCACAGGTTTCCGTGTTTTTTTACGAATCTATAACTAACTAATTTACAATCTCATTTTAACTTAAATCATCACTGAATCATGAAGGGAAACATCTACACAATCCGTCAAGGATGGTACACACTTTTCGTTGCTGCCATCATCACCCTTACTCCATTTTTTTCATCAATAGCTCAAGCACAGTCTTGCCGCGGTTTTAGAACCCAAACTCAACGCGATTGGGGCGATAAGCCTAAGCGCAACAACGCAGCAGGATATATGTATGCTAATTTTGCAGCAGCATTTCCAAACGGTTTGGTCGTTGGCTGCAACAATAAATTAAAATTAACTTCGCCACAAGCCGTCACTAATTTATTACCATTGAACGGTAGAATCGGTGCATTGCCAGCTGGCACATTGGTTGATCCGAACAATAGAAGGTTCGACAATCCTTTTGCAGGTCAAGTAGTTGCTCTTAAACTCAATTTGGCTTTCGATGCTTTAGATGCTAATTTTGGCTCAAACAGCATCAGATTGAGCACTTTAGTAGTCAGAAGAGGTCCTTATGTTAATAAAACTGTCGCTCAAGTGATGGACGAAGCTGAAAAAGCATTGGGTGGCTGCACTTCAGCCCGCAATATTTATCAGCTCAACGAAATCGTCACTCGCATCAATAGAAATTATATGGACGGTGATTTGACTGGTAATTATTTGTCTTGCCCTGTTGTAGCAGTACCTCCTTGCGCTCATGATACTGAGGCTCCAGTGATTGTTGGTTGCCCTGCAAACGTGACAATGTTAAGCCCTGATCCAACTTGTTTTAACACTTTTTGGGCAGAGCCAATGGCTACTGATAACTGTACAAATCCACCGGCTTTAACCAGTAATTATTTTTCTGGCGAATGTATGCCAGTGGGTACTACGACTGTCGTTTACACAACGAAAGACTCTACAGGCAACACAAGTAACTGTACATTTACGGTGACTGTAACTTATAGCCCAACTATTGGTGGAGATGCATTGGCTACTAAAAATGAAAAATTAGAATTAGACGCTCAGGCTGAACCACGCCGCACCCGCTTGGGATGGGTAAGTGATATGCTTGTAGAAACGGACTATTTTGTAGTTCAAAAAATGGATGAAAATGGTGAGTTCATGGATGTTGAAACGCTTAATGGTGCAACGACTGCTGGCTTGAATTTCTACTCTTCTTATGATGAAAGCCCTACTGAAGGAGACAATTTGTACAGAGTTTTGTCGGTATTAGTTGATGGTTCAGTGAGAATTTCTGCTACAAAATTGGTGAATCACAATGAAATAAATCAAATCAAAGTGTTCCCAAATCCTGCTACTGAATTTGTAGATGTTGACTTGACAAATTATATCGGTAAAAACGTCAATATCTATCTTTACAATCAAATGGGTCAAGTAGAGCGCACATTTGTCATCGAAGAGGCTGAGGCACAACCTTTCCATATCGAAGTGGCTCAATTGAAGGCTGGCAATTATTTTTTAAGGGTTTCTGCTCAAGGTAAACGCGATATAACTAAGCAAATTAATGTGGCTAAATAAAGAACTTTTGTATGCTTTGAAAATTTTTTTAAACCGCTTTGGCTCTGTTCAAAGCGGTTTTTTTATGTTTACTCATCAAATATTTTACCTTTATGACATGGATTTTTTAACGAAAAATATTGATGTTGCAATAGGTGATTTTGATGTAAAATTGACAATTATTGAAAATATAGATGCACTTTTCGAAGCACTCATTCAGAAAGGTGTTGACCATGAAGATGTGAAAGATGAGCGAATCCCATATTGGGCAGAGCTTTGGGCATCAGCTATAGCCATGAGTTTGTATTTAGTTGACAATCAATTAGTTAGCCATGAAAAAAGTGTTACTGAAATCGGATGTGGATTAGGATTACCTTCAATAGTTGCTGGATTAATGGGTGCAAAGGAAGTAGTCTTGACTGATTATTTACCTGATGCTTTAGATTTTGCTAAGCAAAATTGGATACAAAATTTGCCTCATAAAAATGCCCGTTTTGAAGCGTTGGATTGGCGAAATCCCGACCCCTCAGTATCAGCCGATATTTTATTGGCTTCTGATGTGGCTTATGAAAGTCGAGCGTTTGAACCACTATTAAATGCCTTTAAAATTTTATTAAAACCTGAGGGTACTATTTTAATCACTGAACCCAATCGCCCTGTTTCAAAAAACTTCTTTTTAGGGCTACATACTGAGGGGTATGAAGTGAAACATTCAACCATGAATATTGAAAGGAAAGGGCATATTTTTTTAATCAATATTTATGAATTGCGCTTGAAATGTATTTAGGTTTTATACCTTCGTTCACTTTAATTCACACTAATCAAACGCAT
The DNA here is from genome assembly GCA_043744275.1 of Saprospiraceae bacterium. Classification (GTDB taxonomy): domain Bacteria; phylum Bacteroidota; class Bacteroidia; order Chitinophagales; family Saprospiraceae; genus JAAFJT01. The sequence continues at coordinate 4,431 of JAYTUY010000007.1, read as the reverse complement.
AATCGGAGTTCCATAATACAAAATTCGTTATTCATCATTCATCATTCATCATTACTTAAGTCGTATGAAAACAAAAAAAGACATTGTTGAGAACTGGTTGCCGAGATATACAGGGCAAAAATTGGGAGATTTTGGCAGATATATTATACTCGTCAATTTCAGTAATTATGTAAAAATGTTTGCAGATTGGCACAACGTGCCTATGATGGGTGAAGACCGCTCCATGCAATGCGCGACAGCAGATAATATCACCATTATTAACTTCGGTATGGGTAGCCCCAATGCTGCCACCATTATGGATTTATTGACCGCTATTTCTCCAAAAGCGGTGCTTTTCTTAGGAAAATGTGGCGGTTTAAGGCATGATAAAAACCATGTTGGCGATTTGATATTGCCCATAGCTGCCATTCGTGGTGAGGGTACATCCAACGATTATATGCCTCCAGAAGTGCCTGCACTACCTGCCTTCGCCTTACAAAAAGCTATTTCAACGACCATTCGAGACTATGAATTGGATTATTGGACAGGTACGGTTTATACCACCAACCGTCGTGTATGGGAGCATAAAGATGACTTTAAAGAATACCTCCGTGAGTTGCGGTGTATGGCTATTGATATGGAAACAGCGACTATTTTTACCGTTGGTTTCAAAAATCACATCCCAACAGGTGCTTTGCTTTTAGTGAGCGATGTGCCGATGATTCCAGAAGGTGTCAAGACTGAGGAAGGCGATAAATTAGTGACCTCATCTTATGTCAATAATCATCTGAAAATCGGTATTGATTCACTCAAACAACTTATGAATAATGGCTTGACGGTGAGACATTTGAAGTTTTAAATTCATTAAATGATTGAGAATAAAAAAAATCGGAACGACCTAAATCGCTCCGATTTTTTTATAAAACGTCTCTAATGTTGAACAATTACTTTACTATTCTGTACTATATTGCTGCTTTTATCATTGACTTTGACGAAATAAATACCGTTTTGCCAATCGGCAGTGTTGACTTGAGTGACCCCCTCAGTATTTTTGAGTAAAATCAATTTTCCTAAAGCATCATAAACACTTATTTCATAGCTGCCTGCCAATAATTGAATTTCAAATTCCGTATTAACAGGATTCGGTTTCAGAATAAATAAATCATCTATTTTACGAGTAAATCCGACAAATGCTTCGGGCAACCAACCCTTATTGGCACCACGAGGATTCAGCCCTTTTGAAGATACCCAGATTCGAGCATTGTCAATAAAATGCCGTGCTTCTGGGCTTGAAATTTCATAAACGATTTTAGGAACATGAGCTAAAGGTGTGAAAAGAGTAATAGCTTCATCGAATTTTTTCTTTCTCATCTTTACCATTGCAGCATCATGTTGAACCTTCGTATTGTAGCGTCCACCATTTAAGATTATATCAGATTTACCATCAAACGGGTTTCCTCCACGAGTTCCCAAACCTCCACATTGATCAATAACAGGTTCTCCACCGCTTAATGAATTATCTAAGTGTATTGTCCCAGTCCAAGGAATATTTTGGGGGCTTTGTTTTGTAAATTTAAATCGTGTGGCTGTATTGGGTGCTACTCCTCCCGTCCAATAACTGTCCGAAAACCAGACATCTGTTGTAAAATTACGGTATTGAAAATGAGCATCTACATAATGCCAATTTGGAAAATACTGCGCTATGTCAGGATTAACTACATTATGGATAACAACAGCGTCATCCCCTGGACGACCATACATATTGAATTGAATATCTATGCCTGTAATGCCATACACATTATTGATAAGGCTCGCACAATCCATGTACATCATGCCCCAATCATAGCCGTATTGATTGTTTAGACCGCCTAATAAATTTACAGCTTTAAAACAGTTTTGAACTTTAGCACCTGACATCAATTTTACGCCATAGTTAAATCCTTGTGAAGCATCTATGCCTGTTGAATAATTGTCAATTGTGCTATTGTCGTACACTTCACCATGCACGACATTGTTAAGTTTTATACCTATGTTGGCTTGATTTCCGCGCATAGTTGTATTACGCATATCCAACCAATAGGCATTTTCATAGATGATTGATGATGAATTTAAAACACAATTGAGAAAAACAGCTACTCGGCATCTATTGGAATTTAATGCTAAACCTGGTCCATTGAAAGTACAACCTGTAAAATCTACATTTAGATTGTACCACTCAAAAGGTCCGTAGTTGACATTATTGAGCGTATTGAGCTGTAAGGCTTGTGAAACATTATTAAATACACAGTTCGTAAAGCCATAATCTACATCTGTTATTGAGCCATCGGGATCGCTTGGATTTTCAACATACACAAATGCCCTATCCCCAAAGTTAGAATTGTCTTCAAAAGTAACATTTGTGGCTTGGATAGATGAACCATTGATAAGTGTGATGTATTTGCTGGGTGTACTACCTGATTCTCTCCGTATTAAACCATTGGCTAAGGTTAATCTGCGATCATTGATGACTATGGATGCACCACTCGCTATGCGTATCATTTGGACATTTTGACTATAACCAGACAATGTAATATCTGAATTGAGTGTAAAAATATGACCTGCTTCAAAACGGAAATAGCCATTACCCGAAAGATTGAATTGACCATTGACAATAAGTTGCCCACCAGTTTTGACAATGATGCCACAACGTCCATCAATAGTGCTGTTACCACCCGGTCCATTTGCGCCATCCCACAATTGTACATTTGCCCCTGCATCAATAATGAGTTGCCCGCCGCTTTCTATTTCGAGCAACGAATAGATAGATTGCCGAAGTTGCCCGCCATTCCAAACATGAATAATACCGCCATTTCTGATAATCACTTTACCGCCCCATTGTGCATCCTGCAAACCACCATCTCTGATATTCACAACGCCACCACTTTCTACAATGAGGTTTGAACCACCCTCATAAGTCGCTTCCCCACCTGCATTGACATTAATAGTTGCGCCACTCCAGACGGTTACATTCGCATAGTTGCCTTGCAAATCATCGCCTGCTTTCATTTTGCCACCGTTTTGGAGAGTTACTGAGGGGGCTACCCCATTTCCGCAAGCTTGACTTTGCTGATTTTTAAGGTGTAAATTATACCTTGTATTTAAAGTATTATCTGGATTTGTAGGAACATCAGTGAATTCAATCTTATCCTTTCTATTAACCCAAATTTTTCCTACATCTGAAACAGTCAGGTTGTAATTTATAATATTGTTCACCTCTCTTGGTACTAATTGCCCAGGTGCAGGAGTAGAATAAAGCGCATTACTCGTTCCGAAATTGTATGTTCTTGAATTCAATGTGCCATTTACTTTTGATAAACCGCTTCTTGTAGTTAATTCATAGAGTAAATAACCCGTATTGCGGTAGGATAAAGATACATGGTCTTGATTGTCGGGACCACTTGGTGGGGCATCATCTATTCTTACCAAATCTCCATTATTATCTGTAACAGTCAATAATCTAAATGTATTATCATCTCTACCGATAACACCTCGTGCCCCGTCATAAGATTTAATATTGGTAATATTTTGATTGAGCAGTGCTTGTACATCATTTACAGGCAATGAAAGATTATTCCCTTCTGGCAATTTTATATCTAAAGCACTGACAGTTGGGATGAAACATGAAGTGCTTTGAAAAGTGGTTACAAAACCAGGTAATTTATCTGACCCTAAAGCTGTTTTACCACCCGGTGCTGAGTCATACGGTTTTGAGTTAACAACAAATACTTTTCTTGTACTTTTTGGTAGAAGGATTGGACCAAAAAGCAAACGTGCTAAAGTAGGTTGTATGGTTCCATTATAGACATATCCTGATGTATTTGCTGCTGGCATGGCATTTACTTGTAGGGCAACAAAAGCTGCAAGGGATATTAGAAATGGAGTCTTACCCGAAAACATAGTTGTACCAGGTGCAAATTGTTCTGTTCCCACTACTGAACCATTGGCTATGGCTTTATGGCTGCATTTTAATAACTTTCCATCACTATTGATGCCTTGAGTTTGAAAATCATTTTGAAAAGTCGCAATATTGTCTGAACCATTTGCACTACCCGGATACATTTGCATATATAACATTTGTCGGGCAGCTGGACTTGATAAAACATCTTCACCAAATTTTAAATTTTTAATGAAATTTTTTACTGGGATAAAGGCAACAGGGTAATTTCCAAAATGGTTAATAAAGCCTTGCAGACCAAATGAAATATTAGCTCCCCTCAGTGGTGAATCATAAGAAATAAATGTTTTGACATCATGTCCGCCATCTACTACATTTGGATTGTCTTTTTCCATATCCAATAATGCATACTTACTAACTACCTTGACATTGTTAAATTAGGAAAAAAGCTACTATGGTTTAAAAATTGTTGAATAAAGAATGAAACAGGACAAAACTATTGGGGTCTAAGTGTAAAA
>JAYTUY010000006.1:0-2721 GCA_043744275.1 Saprospiraceae bacterium | reverse complement strand
AAGTCAGAGCTACTAACGGTTTAATTACCCATATTTTTGGGGCTATCGCTACCGCTTTACTTTTTTGGCTCTTTTAACCCAATATTCGCATAATTAACAAAACAAATGTACAGCATCTAACTTACAATGTCAAGGGCTGATATTCATTTTTGTTGATATTTAACAGATAAAAATAAATAGTATTGGAAAAGTAAATAATGAGATAATTTTTAGATTAACACTTTTCAAGAGAATATAAAAAGAAGCACAATCAATTGACAATCAATACTTTAACAACCCCTCAATCGCCCTCTCCACTTTCTCCACACTCGGAATCATCGTTTTTTCAAGCACTTCATTCAGCGGCACAGCGGGCACATTTTCAGCACCCAAAGTCCTCACGGGAGCATCCAAATATTCGAAACAGACCTCTTGAATTTTGCCCGCTAAACTTTGAGCGAAACTGGGGCTGACGGCTTCTTCTGTCACCACCAAACACCGCCCATGTTTTTTAACGGTTTTAAAAATTAATGTTTCATCCAATGGAAAGAGTGTCCTCAAATCCACTATTTCAACTTGCCCAGCAAAACGTTTAGCGGCATTCAATGCCCAATGAACACCCATGCCGTAAGTGACAATGGCGATTGTTTGATGATGCGTAAGTTGTTGATTATCAGCTTTTAAGACGATATTGCCTTTGCCAAAAGGGAGGACATAATCCTCACTCGGCTCTATGGTTTTAGCCCCCTCAGTACCCGACACTTTCGACCAGTATAAACCCTTGTGTTCAAAAATAATGCAGGGATTGGGGTCGTAATAAGCGGCTTTGAGTAAGCCTTTTAGGTCTGCGCCGTTGCTTGGATACGCTATTTTTAAACCTCGAATGGCTGTAATTATCGTCTCAACACTGCTCGAATGATACGGTCCACCGCTGCCATACGCGCCAATCGGCACGCGCAAAACCATCGAAACAGGGAATTTTCCATTGCTCAAATAGCACGAGCGACTGACCTCACTGAACAACTGATTGATGCCAGGAAAGATATAATCCGCAAATTGCACTTCCACAATCGGCTTCAAACCTACTGCCGACATGCCAACGGTAGAACCCACAATAAATGCCTCTTGAATGGGCGTATTGAACACCCGTTCATCGCCAAATTTTTCTGCCAAAGTAGCGGCTTCTCTGAACACACCACCCAAGCGTCTGCCCACATCCTGACCATAAAAAAGACATTCGGGATGCTTTTTCATCAACTCTTCAATAGCGTGCAAAGCAGCGTCCACCATCACAACAGGTTGATTATCAATGGGTTGTCTATTGCCTTTTTCTTCAATAATATCAGTCGGCGCAAATATATGGGTGAATAAATCTTCGGGCGTTGGGTTAGCCGCTTCAAGGGCTTGATGAAAATAATTTAAAACAACTTGTTTTATTTCATCTTCAATCTCAGAAAGCACCCCCTCAGTATAACCAGCTTCAGATAGTGTTTTTTTAATTTTCAAATAAGGATCCCGACTAAAATGCTCTTCCAAATCGTCGCGATACCATTCTTTCCGAACGCCCGAAGTATGGTGCGTGAGGAGCGGCACTTTGGCATGTATCAAAAATGGGCGACGTTCACGCCTCATGATGTCAATGATTTCTTTAAAAGTGTTATAACTTTCAACAAAATCAGACCCATCAATAGAGCGTGTTTCCAAACCTTTGAAACCTTGAGCATATTCTGCGGCATTATTCGCCCGCGTCTCGGCAGCATTGGCTGAAATATCCCAGCCATTGTCTTGAACGAGGTATAAAATGGGCAATTTTTTCAAAACCGCCATCTGAAAGGCTTCCGATACCTCTCCCTCAGTAATGGAGGCATCGCCGAACGAACAGACGACAATCGGCTTGTTGTCGCCATAATTTTCAGCAATATTCAAGGCTTCTTTATACGCAATACCCAACGCCGCGCCTGTCATCGGAATCGCTTGCATACCCGTCGCTGCGGAAAGGTGCGGAATGGTCGGTTTATCAGCATCCTTCAAACTGATGTGGTTGTAATATTGTCTGCCGCCGCTGAAAGGGTCATCGCGTTTTGCCATGAGTTGGAGCATCAAATCGTAGGGCGTAGAGCCGATGGCGAGCATCATCGCATCGTCCCGATAGTAAGGTCCCATAAAATCTTGCGGCAAAAGCTGCATCCCGAGCGCGACTTGCACCGCCTCATGCCCCCGTGAGACAGCATGAACATATTTGGAGACAAGACGAAAATTTTCCTCATAAGTTTCTGCCATAATTTTAGCAGTGACCATAAGGCGGAAAGCTTTTTCCAAAGGGAGAGAATGATTGTCAGGGGTATTTATGGTGGTTTGTAATTTGGTTGTGGCAAGGCTCATTTCGAATATTTTATGAATAGGTGACGATTGATAGACATAAACCTATAAGGTTTTTTGAAACCTACGGCATATACTTAACTTTGCTTTTACAAAATCAAAAAGAATTTTCTGTAAAACGCTTAAAATGAGTCCAGCGGACTCTTACGTTTGTAGAAAGTAATCTAAAAATGAACTTTGAGTCCGGAGGACTCACACGGTTGTTGTAAAGCCTATAAACGTGTGAGTCCTCCGGACTCATAAAAAGTGAGGTTCGTTTATCATTCTACAAACGTGAGAGTCCTCTGGACTCTTTATGATTTCGTAAGAACATAGTTAAGTATATGCCGTAGGTTTTTGAAAACCTCATAGGTTTGTTACTAA
>JAYTUY010000005.1:0-35576 GCA_043744275.1 Saprospiraceae bacterium | reverse complement strand
GTTTTTGATTGTCTGAACAACCTTCTCTTTCCAATTCTTCGCCACTTTTTTTCTCAGATCATCATATTAGAGTTTTATTTGGTCAGTAGTATTATCTTAAAATGAAAAAATATTCAAAAGAATTCGGTAAAAAAGAAAAGGTGTTGAACTATGCCTGTCAAACTTATCAACTTTCAAGACCTAACAAAGTCGGTGCTGTCATGGCATTGATAAGAGAGTGTCAACCTGTTACTATTGAAGATTGGGAAAAATGGTATTTTGAAAACGCTTTTACCGACGGTAAAAACAACTTGAAAATTTCCGAAGAAAGTTTAGATGAATTAGGTAACAGACTGCATGAAAAAATTACTACAGTCGTTATCCCCGAATGGAAAGAAGCATTTAATAACTTGACTTTACAGGATTGTATTGATTACATTCGGAATTTAACGATTAATCGAACTTTTGATGGCTATATCCGAGAAAAGTCAGTCGTCAACGATGGATTAGCTAAGATATACCCCTCAGTAAAATTTGAAGAAAGCTCTACTGAACTCGACCATGCAGGAGATATTGACTATCTTGGATATATAGGTGATAAAGCATTTGGTATTCAAATCAAACCTGTAACCGCCAAATCTAACTTTGGCAATTACTCAATGTCAGAGAGAATGAAAGCCAGTTTTCAAGATTTTGAAGAAGACTATGGCGGTAAGGTTTTTATAGTTTTTAGTCTTGACGGTGAAATAGGCAATAAAGCGATTCTAAAAGATATTGAAACCGAGATAGAAAGACTTAAAAGAATATAAATTTTTCAAAGAGATAATAAATATCCCCTCAGTACAAACAGCCATTCACTCCAAATATCCAACAAAAAAGGCAGTTCTCCTTAGAAAACTGCCTAATTATCAACAAATATTGACTCATTTATATCATTTATCCCACCAAACTTTGGAATCTAAATCATCTGCTCCTTGCCGACTAATCGCTGCATCCACATTGGCTTTATTGACGGATATTTCAGAGTTGGGGTATGTCAATCGGCGAATGAATGTGCCTTTGATGCTTTTACCAGGGAATGGATTGGGCGTCAAAACAGGGAATCCACTTCTGCGGAAATTGGCAAATGCTTCGGGTCCATTGAGGAAAGAGGCGACCCAATATTGCGTATTGATTTGCTCCAAAGCCTTAGCAGCATTGTAGGGATTGGCGAGTAAATAAGCATCCGCCTCAGCCGTTGTGATGGCTGATTTGGCATCAAAAATCGCCATTTGTTCCATGTGCAGTTTGACGCCTTTATTATAGTATGCTTCGGCAGTCGTGCCCGTTACCCAACCGCGTTGAGCCGCTTCGGCTAAGAGCAACTGGGTTTGAGCGGCTGTTACCATAAAAGTAGGTGCGGTATTTTTTGTCAAGCGCGTTCTATCCACTTGACTGAAATCGTAGAAACTGGCTAAACCATTTTTAGTAACTTCTGCACTGATTGAACTGTTGTCGTAGCCGAAAGGCATTCCGATTTGAACGGCAGTGTCAGTGGAAGCTTTGGCTGCTGTTTGTTCAGGTCCTGACTTTGCACCCACATACCGCACAGCTATTGATTTCAAACGCGGGTCTTTTGTTGATTTTAGATAATTGGCAAATGGAGCTGCTAAATAGATATTAGCCGCTTCGGTAGAGTTCAACATATTGCCAATGCCATTCACGTAATTGGCATCGTGGCGAATCGTGGCATTGTCTGTATTGACTTCCATGACACCGCCTTGAGCCGCTTTTTGCACCACTGATTGAGCTTGTGTAGGATCTACTTTGCTGAGCCGCATACCTGCCCGAAGCAGCAGCGAATTGGCGAATTTTTTCCAAAGAGCCACATTGCCACCGTATAAAACATCGGCTGATTCGATTGTTTTTGTTGCATCTAAAGCCGCGCCTGCTTCTGATAATTCCTTGATAATACCCGCATAAATGGATTGTTGAGTATCATATTTAGGCAAAAAGATTTGATCTGTATAGCCTTTGGCAGCATCCAGATAAGGTATATCGCCATACGAGTCAGTCAGGACAATAAATGCATTGGCTTGCAGGATACGCGCCATGTTGTAAAGGTTGCTTCGGGTAGCGACCTTTTGAGTCTGATCAATGACATCTTGCGTATTTCTGATAACTGTGCGGTAATATTTCTGCCAATTTTGCACGGTGTTATCGCGGTTATCTTGGTTGAAATTCGCACCTGTTAATACCCCTGAGTTAGGTGTCACCATTTGCTGAACAATACTCGTTTCATACATAATTGAGCTTGTTGTCAAGGCTGAATTGATGGTGGCATTGTTGAGAATGAAAACAGGGTTGACAGCAGTGGCGGCGGTTTTATTGATGTTGAGGGTATCAAAATCCTTATCGCAAGAAGCCAAACCGATTAATAATAGGGCGAGCAAGCTCCAGCTCTTGAAGGCGAGCTTTTCATGAAACATCCCGATTTTAACGGGAAAATATTTAGACAATATCTTTTTCATTTCCATAAAAGATTTAAATTTTAAGTAAAAAGATAGCATAATTTGCTAAAATACTGAGGGGGTACGCCCATTGGAAATTTTTAAATTTATCCAACGAATGCCCCTGAAATATTAAAACTTCAAGTTCAAATTGAAGCCTATGCTACGCGTGGATGGCAATCCTGTGGATTCCATACCCACAAGGTTGTCCGATGAATAGCCGAAGGTTTCAGGGTCAATATTGTCTATCCATTTTTTAATTAAGAAAACATTATTGGCAACAAGACTGAGTTTAGCACCTTTGATAGGCACACTCTTAGGTATAAACCTTGTCAAGTCATAACCGGCTGTGATTTGGCGCAATTTCCAATAACCACCGTCATAAATAATTGGCTCAATCAAAGCCTGTGAACGCACCACCGACCAATAATCTTGCACGGGAGCTTTCACTGTATTGGTTTCGCCTGCGGCATTAACACCAACAGCCAATACGCCACCGTCACGACCCACTAAAGTCATTTTATGCAAACCATGCCGCACAGCATTGAAATTTGTACCCGAAAGCATCATATTGCCTAATTTGAAATCAATTAAGAAGGATAAACTAAAGCCTTTGTAGTTGAAAGCATTGTTGATGCCACCGACCCACTTAGGCAATGCACTGCCGAAAGAAATCAAATCAGCTGTCCGTTGAGGAATACCATTGCCGCCAAGAACCATACGCCCTTGAGCATCGCGTTTGAAGCCAAAACCATAGATTTGACCCATTTCCTGACCAACCACTTGTCTCAACTCGCCATTGAAAACATGCGTGCCGACAGTGATTCTTTCACCAGGCTTGTCTGTCAATAGACTCAATACTTTTGTTTTATTGTAAGAACCATTCAAAGTGATATTCCATTGAAAGCCCGAAGACTTGATGGGCACTAAATCCAAAAGCATTTCAACGCCATTGGTTTGGCTTTTACCGCTATTAATCAATGTGCTCACAAAGCCAGAGGCATCTGAAATTTGAGCGGACACGATTTGATCAGTTGTCTGTTTTTGATAAACTGCAAAATCAAGGTTGACCCGACTGTTGAACAATTTCAATTCTAAACCCAATTCCTTTTCAGAAGCTCGCATCGGTTTCAAATTAGCATTGGGCAAAGTTGTGCCAGTAGAACCTCCAACGGGTTGAAGCGCACCAGCTGGGTTACTCAAAAGATTGGAGTTGATGCCATAAAATAAGCTATTGGAATAAGGCGAAACGTCGGTATCGCTGCCCACTTCAGCATATGCCGCTCTGATTTTGGCAAATCTTAACCAAGCCGGTAGATTGGCGAACGATTCTGAGAGCACATAACTCAAAGATACTGAGGGGTATAAAATGCTGCGATTTTCAGGAGAAAGCGTTGAAAACCAGTCATTCCGAACAGTCGCGTTTAAGTATAAAAAGTTTTTAAATGAAAACTCAGCCGAGCCATAAACGGAATTAACTGCCCTTTCTGACAAACCATAAAGCGGGTCTTTCACCCGACCATTCATGACGGTATATAAACCTCTTACAACAAAATCCTGTACTTGAACAGAATTTAAATCCGAACGGCGATACATTTGGTTGCCACCAGCCGTCAAATCAATGCCAAAATCGCCAAAAGTACGGGATGCAGAAATCAAAATATCGGCATTGGTTTCTCTAAAACGGCGAGACTCTTGGGTGTAAGTACCGTTCACAAAACCTGCGGGGGCTGCTGCCAAAGAGGCATGTCCTGTTGGGAAATTATTATAGTCTTGATCGCGCGACCAATAGTCTTGCCCAACGCGCCCTTGTACATAAAGCCAAGGCAATAGATTATATTTGACGGATACATTGCCGAAAACCCTATCTCTGCGGATATTTTGAAATTGCTCCGCTAAAGTCCAATAAGGATTGGTTCGATTCTGAAATCTGGAATAGATAAACTCATTGCCAGCGGCATTGTATTTCTTTTGATCCAATAAATCCAGCGGCATGGAGTTCGCCATATTATAAAGTGCCGTTGGAATAGAGTTGTCCTGATTGGCAATATTGGGCGGGTTTTTATTGAATTCGTTTGAATAATTGATATTACCCCCAAAATTGAGTTTTTCAGATAAATTATATGTAAAACCCAAGTTGATGGTTTTACGATTAAAAGTATTATTCGGCACTATACCTTTATTGTCCATATTCGCAAACGACAAATTCATACCACCCTTATCGCTTGCAGTAGAGAGCGAAATGGTATTGGTAAAATTTTGACCGTCGCGGAAAAATGTCCGAATTCGGTTGCGTACAGGTACATAAGGCACTGTGACATTATCAAATAAAATCTGCGTCATGCCCGGTTGAAATTTCTCTCCAAACGACCATTGACCAGATGTTGGATTAGGGGCTTGTGGTCTTACACCATTTTCACCTTGACCATATTCATATTGATAATCCGTAAAATCTAAAGGGGTTTCATTCGTAAAATTGGTGTTGTAAGTGACGCCTATTCCCTTGCTATCCCCTTTTGTTTTGGTGGTAATCATAATGACACCATCTTTCGCCCGCGAGCCATATAAAGCGGCAGCGGTTGCGCCTTTCAAGACGGTCATGCTTTCGATATCATCAGGATTGATGCTCGATAATCCGTCGCCACCGTCCGATGTATTGCCGCCACCTCTTACACCGATGGAGTTATCGGCTGCGGCATTGCCTGGATTTGTGCCGAAGTTTGTATTATCAATCGGCACGCCATTCACCACAATCAAAGGGTTATTTTGACCTGAGATAGAAGATTGACCTCTAATTCTGATTTTTGCAGTCCCTGCTGGACCCGTTCCCAAGCCTGAAATGTTGACGCCTGCAATTTTACCCGATAAAGAGTTGATAAAATTAGGCGTTCGGTTTTCAGTGAGTTGCTCTGCTGCAACTGTAGAAGTGGCATAGCCGAGCTTCTTCGATTCTTTTTTAATACCCAAAGCGGTCACCACCAATTCATCCAAACTTCCTGCTGTTTTCAAGGAAATATTGAGCGTGGTTTCCTTGCCAATAGGAAGAGTTTGGGGTTCATAACCGACGAAACTGAAAACGAGCGAGCCGTTTTTATCGGCATCGGTCAGTTCGAGTTTGTAACTGCCGTTGATGTCAGTTAGAGTCCCTTTTGAGGTCCCTTTGAGGACGATACTCGCGCCTACAAGCGGCTCGTTTTTGTCGTCCGTGACAGTTCCTTGAATGGTTTGGGCAGAGGCGGTGAGTGACCAAAGCCACACGATTGCCCATAACCATTGCTTAGTTTGATTGAGAATGTTGTTTAGTTTCATTTCATGAAAATTAATTTTGATTAACAATAGATAATTTTATTTACTCAAAAAATGGCATCCCCTTAATAGCATATTTCTTCATCGCTTCTTCGTTGATTTCAACCCCGATACCCGGTTTTTCAGAAACCGTGATAAAGCTATTTTTCACCCATTCGCCTTCATACGTCACTATTTCTTTGAACATTGGGTCGGTGTGAAAATAGGATTGCCATTCCAATATCAAAAAATTAGGCACTGATGCACAGACATGCGCGGATGCCATTGCACCCAGAAAAGACGCGACCATGTGCGGAGCGAAAGGCACATAATATAAATTGGCAAGGTTGGCAATGCGTTGCCCTTCGCCCAAGCCGCCTGCTTTTTGCAAATCGGGCATAATAATATCAACCGCGCCAATCTCTAACAGGCGTCTGAAACCATGCGCGAGATAATGATTTTCACCTGCACAAATGGGGGTGCTGGTGGATTCAGTGATGAGTTTGTACGCTTCCACATTTTCGGCAGGTATTGGCTCTTCCAACCACATCAATTTCAGCGGCTCTAATAGTTTGGCAACAGCTTGTGCAGTAGGCGCATCGTACCGCCCGTGCATATCCACGCATATATCTACGTTGGGTCCAACTGCTTCACGGGCGGCGGCTATTTGGTCGTACATGCGTTGCAATTCCATCGGGCTGGCTGTCCAATTGTAAGCATCATATTTATTGGGGTCATTGGCTTGGTCTAAGTCAAATTTCAAGGCATTAAAGCCCATTTTCTTAGCATTTAATGCCGCATCTGCAAAGTCTTTGGGTATTGGCAAGTTTCTTTGATACAAGGCAGTATCGCAATATACGCGTACTTTATCCCTGAATTTACCACCCAACAACTGATAAACAGGCAAATTCAAGGCTTTACCTGCCAAATCCCACAACGCCGTTTCAATAGCAGATAGCACAGCTATATACATGCCCGATTGAGCCCCTTGAAAAAAACCTGACCTTCGGATGTCTTCAAAAAGCCGATGCACATTCAAAGGGTTTTTCCCTTTCAAACGTTGCTCAAAATTCTTAACGAGATGATATGTACCCGGTATGGCATCTACGCCCTCGCCACAACCCCAAATGCCTTGATTGGAATATACTTTCACAAAAAGACTGCCTTTAACATAACCACATTTTATCTCAGTTATCTTGAGGTCTGCTGGCGGCGATCTTTTAGGCGTCTTGTCAATAGCGGTTTCATATACCTGTCCGAAAGTAGATAATGGGGCAACTGATGCCAAGGCAGTGGCTATCGTCGCCTTTTTAAAAAATGATCGTCTGGATGTATTATTGAACATTTTTAAAGTTATTTAAATGAAAGAAAATAGAAAAAAATCCTTCAAATACTGAGGGGGTGTTATTTAGTGAAAAGTGAAAAGTGAAAAGTGAAAATGAAAAGTGAAAATGAAAAGTGAAAAGTGAAAAGTGAAAATGAAAAGTGAAAAGTGAAAAGTGAAAATGAAAAGTGAAAAGTGAAAAGTGAAAATGAAAAGTTGCGTTATTTTTTTGATAAAATATTGATTTTCAATTAATTGTAAAATTTTTCACTTTTCACTTTTCACTTTTCACTCTTTTAGCACAACTTGCAGCAAGTTTCAAACTTGCTGCAAGTTATTTCATTAACAAAGCAAGTCAATACTATTTATAAACAATTGATTATCAGCCATTTATCATTCATCATTTCCTTACCAAGTTCTACTTTTCAAATACTCCTGTATTTGCTCTTTCGATACAGGCAATTTATCAATATGCGCTGTGAGCCATTTTGAAAAGTCTTTTTCTATTTCATCGCTCCATTTTGTATCAATCTGACCGGGGGTATATTTCTGTTCGCGTAAACGTTCATGACCGAACATGTCGCGTAGCCTCACGATTTCAGAAGTCTTCACCACTTTTTCTAACAAGTGAGGCGGTATAAAAATAACGCCGCCATCTCTGCCCAATACAGCATCGCCAGGCATGACAGTCGCTTTGCCAATGCGAGTCGGCTGATTGATGCCAATTAATGTGGTATTCAATTGCCCATCGGGATTGTTCAAATGATGGGATGGGTGGTAGCTGCGGAAAAATGAAGTGAACGAACCGATGTCTCTCAAACCGCTGATGTCTCGTATTGCGCCATCATACACAATGCCGTTGCCAGATTTGGCATAAATAGAATTACCCAAATTATCGCCAATAGTGGGACCATCTTCATGAGCACCAAATTGATCCACTACATACACATCGCGCTTGACCAGCATATCTATGGGCCATGAGTTTTGAGATTTCACGCGTCCGTCTTTGGTATGCCCTTTATTATCAATTACTCGATGGATGTCTGGTCTGCCAGGCATAAAAATGGCGGTCACTGCTCTGCCGACCAATACGCTGTCAGGATTAATCATTTGCCAACCATCGGCATATTGATATTTGTAATTTTCATTACGCAACACCGCCCATGCTTCTTCATGAGTGACCAATTTCAAACGGTCGAGCAGATTATCAGGCACTTTGGGTCTGCCATCGGCGAACCGTTCACCCTTCCATTCGGGCGTTAGAAAAATTAAATCTTCTTTTGAAATTTGTTGACTTTTGGCAGTTATGCAACTTGTGAGTACGATGAAACATAACAGGGTGTATTTTATTTTCATAGCTTCCTCTTTCTTCGGCAATCGACTATGCCACCAACTTGCCAATGTAGAACCCGTTATATTCATGAGAGGTCCAAATACAGCAGGAGCTAAACCGATGGTGGCTATTTTGCCCATTTCTTTAGCAATACCTGATGCGAGACCTGCATTTTGCATACCTACTTCAATGGCGATGGTGCGGCAATCGCTTTCAGGTAATTTGAATAAACGACCTGACCAATAGCCTAATAAATAGCCTGAAAAATTATGAATCAAGACAACACCGATTAAAGCAGGACCTATTTTTAGTAAGTTTTCTCTTCCAGCAGAGGTGATAATGACCAATATGCAAGCGATGCCAGCCATCGAAACATAGGGCATGGCATCATCTACCCATTCTGACTTACCCCTCAGTAATTTATTGAAAATTAGCCCTGCACCGATGGGAATGATGATCATTTTAGAAATATCCCACATCATTTTTAAGACATCAATTTCAACCAATGCCCCTGCGAATAGTTTCATCAACATCGGCGTGACAACTGGTGCTATTAATGTCGTTATGGAAGTAATCGTGAGAGATAATGCCAAATTGGCTTTGGCTAAATATGCCATCACATTGGAAGCTAAACCACTTGGGGCGCAACCTATTAATACAATACCGGCTGCTATTTCAGGCTCAAAATGGGTAGCTGAAGCGAGTGAATAGCCCAACAAAGGCATGATTGTAAATTGACTCATTACGCCAATAATGACACCTTTGGGCGTTTTCACCACCGCTGCAAAATCCTTCACACTCATAGACGTGCCCATGCCAAACATAATCAATTGAATCAAGGGAATAATCAAACCGCTTAATTTGAAACCACCCCAATCCAAGAAATATTGAGGATAATACAACGCCATAGAAACTGCCGCAAAGATGATAACCGTAAATGAAATGGTCTTCAAAAATGGATGACTTCTGAATGCCATAGCGAGGCTTCCAAAAAAAAGCATGAGCAAAATACCTGCTAAATCATGCTGTTGATTGAAACTTAAAATGGTATAAATTAAAAATAAAACTACAGCCAAACCATAGAAAACAACAGAGGGTTTCTGCTTGAACATATTTCAAATATCGTTTAAAATGTGAATAAAATATACAATTAAAGCTCATAAAGTGCTCATTATCAACACTTTTACATTTTACATTCATCGTTTTACATTTTACATTTCACCCCTTTCTAACTCCATAACCTATCCCAAGACCGCACTTTATCCCACTCTGGAGTTGGGTCGAAAAAGGTTTTATTTTCAGGGTCAAGGTGTTTTTTTATTTCATCTAAATTCAATTCAATACCCAAACCGGGCGTATCGGGTACATTGGCAAAGCCTTTTTCATAAAGCGGTTTGCCATCTTTTGTTTTAACAAGGTCACCCCACCAACTCAAGTCTATGGAGTGATGCTCAAGTGCCATAAAGTTTTGGGTAGCAGCAGCACAATGAACATTCGCCATAAAAGCAACAGGTGTTCCAGCGAAGTGCATAGCCATAGCCACGCCTCGTTCTTCTGCATAATCGCCAATTTTTTTCGTTTCCAACAAACCGCCAGAAGTAGATAAATCGGGATGCACAATATCCACTGCCCTTGCGTCGATGAGTTTGATAAATTCCTCTTTCAAATAAATATCTTCTCCTGTACAAACTGGCGTTTCAATGGCATGACTAATATCTTTCAAATGCTCTGTCAAATGCCAAGGCACAAGGTCTTCTAACCATGCGAGGCGGTATTTTTCTACAGCTTTGCCCAATCTTATGGCATTATTCAAATCAAAATGCCCATAATGGTCTGATGCCAACGGTATTTCATAACCGATAGCTTGCCTAACTTGAGAGACATATTTCATCATTTCATCAAGACCTTTTTCCGTAATTTGCACTTGGGTGAGTGGGTGCAATGCTGCGCCATAGCTCATGGGTGTATTAGTCCATTGGCGACCAACATCCCAAAAGTTGGAATTAACAAGGGTGCCAGGAATATCTTTTATAAGCTCTATACCTAAATCCATTTTTAAAAAAGTAAACCCTTTTACGTCTAATCTATCCTTCAATTTGGCGACAAATACATTCACATCTTTTTCCTCAGGTGTATCGGCATACAATCTAACTTTATCCCGATATTTACCACCCAACAATTGATAGGCAGGCACATTATAGGCTTTACCCGCCAAATCCCAAAGAGCCATCTCAACGGCACACACCCCACCAGCTTGCCGCGCATGAAAGCCAAATTGCTTCACTCGTTTAAATATTTGTTCAACGCTACAAGGGTTCATCCCCAATATTCTACTTTTCAAAAATAAAGCATATCGCCAATCCGCTCCATCCCTCACTTCACCAAATCCTGAAATACCTTGATTGGTATCTATCCGAATAATGGTGCAACGCCCAGGATTCATAACCGTCGCATAGCGCATATCCGTAATCTTCAAATCTGATGGACTAGATTTTCGATTCACTTTTGACGTGCTGTGCTCCATCGATTCTTCTAAAGGAGAATTGATAAATGCGCCCAATGAAAGACCGCCTAAAACAGATTTTTTTATAAAAGAACGGCGGCTACTTTCTTGTGAAGGGCTGTTGTTTTCGTCAACCCCCTCAGTATTGGTATCCTTAATACCAAATTTGGAAAGAAATTTTTCTGATGGTGTCATTTTTCATAGTTTTATGAGTAAGAAAATGAGTTAGTGAAAAGTGAAAAGTGAAAAGTTGAAAAGTGAAAAGTTGTACCCCTCAGTATTTTTCACTTTTCACTTTTCACTATTCACTATAAACTACCAAGTTCGCCCTTTCATGAAGTTGTCTAATTCTGCTCGGGTCATTGGAATTTTATTGGGGTTGTCATCTAACCATTTCATAAAATCAGTTTTAATATCTGCTGTCCATTGCGTATCGATTTGCCCAGGAGTGTATTTTCCTTCACGCAATCGTTGATGCCCAAAGGCATCGCGTAAGGCAATAAATTCTGCATTGAGCACCACCGTTTCAACCAAATGAGCGGGGATGAAAACAATACCGCCTTTTTTTGCTAAGGCAATATCTCCAGGCAAAACAGTCGCCCTACCTATGCGAATAGGCACATTGATGCCGCCGAGCATCATTTGTTGAATATATGAAGGGTCATAACCTTTTATCCAACCATTAAAACCTTTGATTTCTTCCAAACCTTCAACATCGCGGACTGAGCCATAAAAGATAACTCCTCTATGCGATTTGGCATAAATAGCATTGCCGAGATTGTCGCCAATGAGCGTACCGTCCACGACTTTGCCGTAGCTATCAGCCACATATATATCACCGTCTTTTAGCACATCTATGGGCCACGAATTGGTTGCGCCAATACGGTTTTCAGTTTTGCCTTTGTCTTTTATAATTTTATCATAATCGGGTCTCAATGGGAGATATTGAGCCGTCACCACCCTGCCGACCATAGTCGAATCGGGGTGAATGACCATCCATTCGCCTTCAAATTGATTTTGATAGCCGTTGTTTCTTAATACGCCCCAAGCCTCTTCAAGGTGGACGCCTTTGAGCCGTTCAAACCATTTTTCGGCAACTTTTGGTCTGCCATCCGCAGAACGTTCCCCTGTCCAATTGGGTGTTAAATCTTTAATTTGGTCGGGCATAAGGGTAACGTATTGACCATGCAATAAAGTTGTTAGGCATAATGCTAACAGTAGTGGGAGGTGTGCGCTTCTCATAAGTTAATTCGTTTTGTTGATAATTTAATAAAATAAAGTAAGTCAAATTAAATGAATTTCCATTAATTATTCTCCCAATAACAGTTTTGACAAGCTATTATACATTGTCAATTATATCTTTTTCATTAACAAACAAATAGCTTATAATCAGTATCTTTTTATTAAAATTTAACAACCTCCCAAAATGCTTTTTTAGGTTTAAAATCCTTATCAAAAAGCAAGGGAAAATCTTTTCGTTTCGGTATCGGAAAATTATCGAGCCAAGAGCTTTTATCTGATAAATTCCAAAAAGTCACGCTGGTTATCACGTCTTTATGTTTTCTGAAAATATCGAACAGCATTTTATATTGAGCGGCTTGCTTTTGCTCCATATCGGGCGTATATTCAGCAATGCCTTTGAAAGGTTCAGTGCTGCGTTCATGCTGTTTTGGATAGACCGACATATCTACTTCAGTGAATTGAAGCTCTAAACCTAATGAAGCAAATTTGGTGATGGATGCCTCCAATTCAGCCGCCGAAGGTTCATAAATAGACCAATGCCCTTGCAAACCAACGCCATGAATAGGCACACCTTTCTCCTTCAATTTTTTCACTAATTGATAAATTCGCTCCCGTTTCAAAGCATTTTCTGTATTATAATCGTTGTAAAAAAGCTTGGCTTGTGGGTCGGCAGCGTGGGCATATTCAAAGGTTTTTTCAATATATTCCTCCCCAATTATTTTATAAAATTCAGACTCTCTAAACACCTTTTCACCGCCATCTAATATGGCTTCATTCACGACATCCCAAGCATAAATTTTACCTTTATAGCGAGTCACCACATCCGTAACGTGCTGTTTCAGGCGCGCTAAAAGCACTTCTTTTGTCACCGTTTTAGGTGGTTTATTTCCAACAGAATCACCTTCTGTAAAAAACCACTTAGGTGCTTGACTGTGCCAGCATAAATTATGACCCCTCAGTAAAAAGCCGTTTTTTTGAGCAAAATCAACGATTTTATCAGCTGGTGCCCAATTATAGCGGTTCTCTTCGGGATGAATGGGTCCCATTTTCATCACATTTTCAGCTGTGAGGCTATTGAATTGTTGGGTTATAAAAGCAGCAGATAATGTATCGTCAAAATGTCGTGGTGTCACCGCTACACCAATCGGAAAGTAGTTTTTATAGTAATCTTTCAACCCCTTTTCAGGAGCATTTTGAGCTGCTAATTTTATGGTTAATAAAATGCAGATTAATAGGGTATTTGAAATTTTTTTCATTTTAAAAAAAAATTATTAACTGATGTTACATAGGTAGGTGCAGAGCACCTCAATATTTGTAGATAACAAAACAAACAAATTTTTAAGGTGCAGAGCACCGACACTTGAAACAAATAATATTTCGGTGCGCTGCACCTTACGAAATATTGCTGGGCTGTTAACTACAAATATTACAGTGCTCTACACCTTTGGCGTAACATCAGTGATTGATTAAAAATATAGAAAAAAAACCTCAAAAGTGCTAAAATACTGAGGGGGTATTTTCTATTATTTATGCAAATAATGGGTTGAAATAATCGCGGAGCGATTGAATGTGAATAACCTTCGATGTAATCGGAGGGTCAAAGTGAGTGCATTGTCATAACCGCGAAGCAGTTGAATGTGACATATTCACAATGACTGACTATTTTACATTCAACTGCTTCGCAGTTTTTGCCCATTTTTTATTGCATTATCCTCTGATTGCATCAGAGGTTATTCACATTCAATCACTCCGTGATTTTATCCATTACCCATTACCCATTACCCATTACCCATTACCTATTATGTTATTTATCCGCTTCAATCATTTGAATCGTCCCATCAGCTTTATATTTCAATTCAGTGACCTTCACATTTCTCAAATGCGTTTTGCCTGAAAGCTGTGTATCATGATAAAATAAATACCATTTGCCTTTAAATTGAACAATAGAATGGTGATTTGTCCAACCTTGAACGGGTTTCAACAAAATACCTTTGTAAGTAAATGGACCGTAAGGACTGTTACCGATGGCATAACAAATATTGTGTGTATCGCCTGTTGAGTAAGAGAAATAGTATTTGCCGTTGTATTTATGCACCCAAGCGGCTTCAAAAAAGCGTTTGTCATTATTGTCTTCCATGAAGAGATTGCCTTTTTCATCCACAATTTTTATCTCTTTCACTTCTTCTGCAAAGCCTTTCAAATCAGGCGATAATTTTGCCATGCGAGGCAGCACCGCCACTTCTCCTTTTTGTGGATTGGGCGTTTTTCCTTGATAGGCATTATTTTTCCAACGCTGCAACTGACCGCCCCAAATGCCTCCGAAATACATATACACTTGCCCATCTTTATCTTTTAAAACGCAGGGGTCAATGCTGTAACTGCCTTTCATCGGCTCGGCTTCTGCTTTGAACGGACCTTCGGGATTTTTACTCGTCGCAACACCGATTCTGAAAACATCCTGCTTGTCTTTTACAGGGAAATACAAGTAAAAAGTACCATTTTTCCAAACAGCATCGGGTGCCCACATCTGACGACCTGCCCAGGGCACATCTTTAATATCGAGCGCGACACCATGATCAGTTACTTTGCCACCCATTTTATCCATCGATAAAATACGATAGTCTTTCATATCAAAATGACCGCCTTCATCATCTTCTTTAGTGTCTGATTCAATATCATGCGAAGGATAAATGTAGATTTTATCATTAAAAACATGTGCCGAAGGGTCAGCGGTGTAGATATTGCTCACTAAAGGTTGTGAAATTGGCTGCTTATCATTGTCTCTCAAACTTTTTAAATAAGCGATGCTTTGAGGGATTTGTACAAATTCTTTATTGCTTTCATCTTCAATAAAAAAATGCTTGATGCCGATTTTATTAGCAATTTTTAAAATATTGACAAAATCTGCTTGACCTTCGCCCACGACCACATCGTTTTCAGCCGGTGTACCACCTGTCATATCGCCGACGATGCCTTTTTTAAGGTCTTTCACGTGCATTAATTTCCAGCGATTGCCATATTTTTTCAACAATTCAACAGGATTGCCGCCGCCATGAGTTATCCATAAAACATCCATTTCAAATGAAACATACTGAGGGGTCGTGTTTTGGATGATATAATCCAAGAGCGTCCCGTCGCCATATTTTTGAAATTCAAAACCATGTGCATGGTAGCAGAAAGTCAAGCCATTTTCCTGCATGACTTTACCGATGGCATTAAAATCTTTAACAGCTTGTTGAGCATTTTCCAAACTAAAATTGCCTTTTTTATGAGGAATCCAAGCGCACATCACGTATTTTGAACCATAAATCTTCGCTTTTTCAATGGTTGCCATCGGATTTTTGACCAATTCTTCATAGCCGCCGCCTGTTCCAGGAATGCTGATACCCCGTGCATCACAGGCTTTTCTGAACTCTTGCGGCGTCATGCCTTTTGGATTGCCGCCTTCGATTTCAGTGAATCCCATCGCCTTGATAGTGTCGAGTGTCCACATAATATCTTTTGGAAAACTGTTTCTAAAAGTATAAGCCTGCACGCCCCAAGCCGCTCGATAAAGGGGTTTGCCTGTTTGGGCATTTAAGCAAATGCCTAAGGTTAAGATTAGGAAAGAGATGGTTAGTTTTTTCATTTTTAATATTGATTTATTGATAAAAAATTGTGTTGGATACTGAGGGGGTGCTTTTTTTTAATCGTAAAATGATAATTAATGCGAATAATGAATTAAAATAATCGCGGAGCGATTGAATATGAATAACCTTCGATGAAATCGGAGGGTTTGAGTGAGTAGTTTGCTTAACTGCGGAGCAGTTGAATGTAAATAATCAGCAATTAGAGGTTTTCACATTAAACTGCTCCGCAGTTATTGCTATTCTTTACAACTTTACCCCTGATTTCATCAAGGGTTATTCATATTCAATCGCTCCGCGATTGTTTCAATTCATAATTAGCATAAATAGTAAACTTAAATGTAAAAGTCTTAAAATACTGAGGGGGTGCTTTTGTTAAACCGCAAAATGTAAAATGTAAAATGTAAAATGTAAAAGTCTTTAAATCACCTCATAAATGCCGCTTCTTCAATTCCTCAACAGCATGATTAGCCGCTCGGGCTGTGATAGCCATGTAGGTCAACGACGGATTTTGAGTGCCCGTAGAAGTCATACACGCGCCATCAGTGACGAAGACGTTCTTGCATGCATGAAGTTGATTCCATTCATTGAGCAATGACGTGTTGGGGTCTTTACCCATTCTCACGCCGCCCATTTCGTGAATATCCGAACCTGGATTGGAATGCGTATCAACGGCTTTGACATTTTGAAAACCTGCCATCGTGAACATTTCAGTGATTTGCTCATTGAAATCTTTCACCATTTTATCATCATTTTCTGTCCATTTTGCTGATAAAATCACTTGTGGAATGTCATATTTATCCTTTAAATCTTTTGAGAGTCGGATATGATTCTCTTCAATCGGAACACATTCGCCCATCATCCAAGCGGAGATATACCATTTTCCGTAGTGAGGATTGAGAAGTTGAGTTTTCAAATCTTCACCGATACCATTGCGCGTGGAAGTCAACGGGCGACCACCGCCTACGCCAATGGCATAGCCTCTTAAAAAATCTGTCTCTTGTTTTAGGATATTTCTAAATCTTGGAATATAGCCATTGCTCGGGTTTTTGCCGTCGGTTCTTTTGTCTTGCAAACCGTCATATTCTGCATTGGCTTTGCCTCTGTAATTGTGCCACGACAAATATTTACCCATCAAACCATTGTCGTTGCCTAAGCCATTGGCAAAACGATTGGACGTAGAATTGAGCAAAATAGCATTAGAATTGAGTGCTCCTGCATTGACAAAAATGATTTTTGCATAATATTCAGTCATTTGCATGGTATTGGAATCAATCACCCGAACGCCTTTGGCTTTGCCTTTTTTCTCATCAAAAATGATAGAATGCACCACCGAATTGGGTTTGAGCGTCATTTTACGAGTCTTAGCAGCCCACGGCAAGGTAGAGGCATTGCTGCTAAAATAGCCACCATAAGGACAACCGCGCACACATAAATTCCGATTTTGACATTGAGCCCGACCTTGATCGTTGTGAATTTGTTGAGGCTCTGTGATATGAGCGCAACGGGCTTGAATCAGTTGACGATCTTGATAGTTTTTAGACAAAGTTTCTTTCAAATGATTCTCCACACAACTCAATTCAAAAGGCGGTAAAAACTCACCATCGGGCAAATGCGGTAAGCCATCTTTATTGCCTGAAATGCCTGCAAATTTTTCAACATGACTGTACCAGGGCGCAATATCGGCATATCGGATGGGCCAATCTATGGCGAAACCATCTCGCTTGGGACCTTCAAAATCGAAGTCACTCCACCGCTGCGTTTGCCTTGCCCACAGCAATGATTTGCCGCCGACATGATAGCCACGCGTCCAAGTAAAAGGTTGTTCTTGAACGAAAGGTTGTTCATCGGGTTTGATTGCCCAATGCAGCGTTTCCTCTCGCATGAATGAGCGACTGCCTGCGTATTGGTTTCTAATTTCTAAAGGTACTTGCCCTCGATGTTCAAATTCCCAAGGGTTTTTCATGGCAGTTGGATAGTCTGTCACGTGTTGAACATCTCTGCCTCGTTCCAAAACAAGCGTTTTCAAACCCTTTTCGCACAGCTCCTTGGCAGACCAACCGCCGCTGATGCCCGAGCCAATCACAATGGCATCGTAGGTATTTTTCTTTCGACTATCGATGTTAATATTTGCCATAATGTTGAATTTTTAAACAGTGATGCAACCATAAAAATGACCTGGTGCCATTTCATAGTTATAATGATTGACCATGACATATTCAGAGCTGGTGTAGCCTTGAATAGTTAAGTTTTTTATGGAAGAAAAAAACTCTTTTTGTTGAGCATCCGTTGAAAGAGACATACCCCTCAGTATTTCCTCCTTTTGGGCATTATTTAAAGCTGTAAAAGATTGATTATGAGCCAGTTGCGCTGCTTTTTCAATACCATCTAAACCCATTTTAAATACTTCTTGCTCCTTAGGTTCGTAGCAATCAGCGACCATTTTTTGAACGAATGAATGCACGCCCAATGACTTCGCACCAGGCTTTTCACCCTCAGGAATAATAATGCTGACAATGTCATCGAGTAGGCTTTCTTGAGCCGAATTCAAGAAACGAAATGGCAATAAAACCGTTTGTGGAGTCCAACTATTTGCCCAAGCGGGCAATGTGAAAAGTCCTGCGGCTGACATCATGACAGCCTTGATTGCTTGTCGTCTTTCCATTTTGGTAATGCGTGTAGTTTAAAAATGTATAGGTAAAAACAAGATGTTTTTCTAAAAATACTGAGGGGGAGCAATGCTTTGCCAATATCAGAAATTATTAGTGCTTTTTAATTATAATGGATTCATTTTTATACAAAGTACATTGTTTTCTGTTCAAACTAACTATAAAATTCAAATACTTATCAAATCAGTCTCTCATATACATAGTCAATACTTCTTTCGCATCTGATACATGTTTAAATTGAAAATGAAAAAACCTACCCCCTCAGTATTCCCCATAAAAAAAGGCAGTCTTTCAAAGAAAAACTGCCTAACAAGGAACAAGAATGTATTATAAACTAACTAACAATATTTCTTTTTTAATGATGAATGATGAATGATAAATGATAAATGATGAATGATAAATGATAAACGCCCCCTCAGTATTTTCTATAAAATATTGATTATCAACGAATTACGCAATTCATCATTCATCATTTATCATTCATCATTCATTAAGATTTTTCAAAAAGAAATCCCGAACATTGCCGCCCATTATTTTAGCAATATCTTCTCTTGAAAAGCCTTCTTTTTCTAAGGCTGCAAAAATAAGCGGCAAGCCTGTAACGGCAAAATGCATTTCAAACGCCCCATCCCAATCTGAGCCTAACGCTACTTTATCCACGCCTATTTTATCAGCCACGTAGCGAATACTTTTAGCCGTCGCTGTCGCATCTTTTCCACAAACGGCGGTTTCCCATAAGCCGATACCGACCAAACCATTGTGTTTGCCTATTTCCATGAGGTGTTCGTCGGTGAGGTTGCGTTGATTGTTGCACAAGCCTTTCACGCCTGTATGTGAGACCAAAACGGGACCCGCGTGTTGTGCTAAAACATCAGTAATAGTTTGTTGAGAGGCATGAGCCAAGTCAATCATGATGTGCAGGCTGTCCATTTTGCGAATCAATAATTGCCCTCTTTCAGTGAGTCCTCCTTTATTAGAACCATGTGCCGACCCTGCCCATTCATTGTCGAAAAAATGCGCCAAGCCGATGTAGCGGACGCCTGCTTTAGAAAACACATCCAAATTGCTCAAGTCATTTTCTAAACAATGCGCCCCTTCGATGCCGAGCATACCCGACGTGAGTTGATGGTTTTTAGCTCTATCTTCTATAAATTGTTGCAATTCTTTTTTATTGGTAATCAATCTGAACGCTCCTTTCGATTTTTCAGCAAAATCATGCAAGGCGTTGCATTGATTCAAAGCCCTATTTTTGATAGAAAACCAAGTAGAAGGCGGTTGGAGTTGTAGAAAATTGAGCAAAGCGACTTGATCGAAGGCATCAGCATCATTCTTTTCAATATTAATACCTTTCGGCACTTTGCTGACAATGGTGAATATTTGAAAAGCCATATTCGACTGCTGCATACGTGGCAAATCGACATGTCCATAATCATGTTTTTGAAGGAAATTTCTATCCCATAATAAGGCGTCGCAATGCAAATCAGCTATAAAAGTGAGGGAATCAAACGCAGCAGTTTTAGGCACATCGCCTTTCAAAGTGACTCTATTGCTTGTTTTATCAATATATTCAGGGACGCAGCCAAAAGCACCAGCGGCAGCAATGAGTAAAAAAATGGCGACAATTTTTAAAATCTTCTTTATGGTTTTCATTCTGTATTCTTAAAAATAACAATGGGTCAAACCTACAAAAAAATACTTGATTGCTTTTACATTTTTAGTGGATCAGCAGTGTCGAAAAGACGTTGAAATATTTTTTCTTGAAGTTTATTGGGTTCAGTACCGAATAGCTTTTTAAACCCGAAATCCGTGAAAGGATTAATATATTTCTCTGTAACAGTCATTTTTAACATTTTTTTGAACGACAAAATTAACACTTTTCTTTCTACTTGCTTGTATTGTTTTTAGTGGCCATGCACAAAAACAATAAACTGATGATTAACAAGTAGCACAATATTTTTATTTTTTGTTGGCAGTCATAGGAAGAAATAATGTGCCTCATGAAGTTTTGATTTGTTTTATACCCCTCAGTATAAATGATGATTTTGGGGGCGAAAGAATATGCTATGCCATTTCACTGTTTTATCAAATCTATTATTTCATTATTTTTATATAAATTCGGTAAATGTTTAGATTTAATACGAAATTGGCTTCGTTTCTTTAATTTTGGTTTAGTCGATATATTTTCCATTTTTATACCTGGGTCGTAATATATATTTCCTAATGCCATCTGCCCTAAAAATAGTTGAAAATCTGTACCTGTTCCAAGTATAATTTTGCTACCATATCTATACTTTCTTTCGATTTCTGTCTCAGACAATGAAGGTACATAACACGCTTGGTTGTGTTTTCTATTCCAATGTAAAAGCATTGAAGAAAAACTCCAAGATGCTGCTTCATTGTCATCTTTATCAATCAAAGCAATTTTCCCATCTGTACTTCTTATCTTGCCACTATTACTATCAAAACCGATTAATTCTAATTTTAATTTTGTCAATTTATTCGTCTCTCCTGCTTTATGAACACCACCAAAATTTATTCTATCAGATCGCCCCATTTTGTCATCATAACCATATTGCCTTAAAAAAGCTTCTACACCTTTTCTTTTATATATACCATCAGTAGGCTCTGGGGTAAATAATGTAATAACAGATGCGTTTAATTTTTCAAAATTTTTTACTCCAAAATTTTTTACTTCCCATCCTAAATAGTCAGGTTCAGAATAACTATTTCTAATTATTCCGAGTTCAGCTTCGAGTGTGTAACCTCCACATTGGGATGATTCACAAGGTACAATTATATTATTTTTTGCAAGACTTTTTGATTTAATCCAGCCTAAACTATAAATTCGTAATAGTTCTATAAGTAAACGTTCCTTATTGTTAGCAATTTGCGGTAATTCTATAATTTTGAAAACACCATGTTCTGTTGATAATGTTAATTTAAAAAATTCGATTGCAATATCCGAATTAGGGTCTGCTACATATCCCAGCACTTCTCCACTTTTTGAAACAGAAAAGAACAATAATCTGTCCGCAAGCCTTTGAGCCATCAGTTTAGACGGTGCTTTTTCGCAGCCTTTTAAAAACCCTGAAAACCTAACTTCAGGATATTTAGGATATAAAATTAGTTGGGAATTTGGTGCAGGAAAAATCAAACCTTCGTCATCAATCCAAGAAAAATTGATTGATGCTTTAAATCTTTCTTTATTCCAATCTCCTGCAGCCTCGGTTTTTATTTCTGAGATGGGTAAAATATTAAGTATTTCGAAGCTGCCGCCAAAATATATTTGGTTTTTTGAATTGTCATTTGGCGCAAGTTTTTTGACATAGATTTTAGTACATCCATTATCAGCAAAAAGCGACTTCAAGTTTGTAAGATTCATTGTTTGCTAATAATTGTTGAACAACATTTTTACCTACTGTTTGTATTAATGGTACTACTACAGAGTTTCCAAATTGTTTATATGCTTGATTATCAGATACAGGAATGATAAATTGGTCTGGAAAGCCTTGTAATCTTGCACACTCTCTTGGGGTCAATCTTCTTGGATTTTTACCCACTTGAGGTATTAAAATTTCTGCACCGTCTTTGTAATACCTTGCACTCATTGTTCTTGAAATACCATTTAAATTGGTCATTCCAAAACCAAAACCATTTCCTTTTGCTTTATGTTTCTTAGCATACTCCTGCAAATAGCTCCACAATTTATCCGAAAGTGTATATTTTGAATTCACCTCATTTTCTAAAATATCATTTATTGTTAATGAGGGCTCTGGTAAAATTGGGAAAACAAATTGTTCTTCATGATTAAAAACTCCATTTCTGAAACCTACTATAATTATCCTTTCACGATGTTGTGGCACGAAGTGTTTACCATCTAAAACTTTATAATGTATAGAATAATCTAATTCTCTGAGAGCTTTAGTAATTACTTTAAAAGTATTGCCTTTATCATGTGAAATTAGATTTTTGACATTCTCTAACATAAATATTTTAGGTTTTTTATGTTCTAATATTCTTACTACATCAAAGAATAATGTTCCTTGTGTCTCGTCAGCAAAACCATGTGCTCTGCCTAAAGCATTTTTCTTTGAAACACCAGCTAAAGAAAACGGTTGGCAAGGAAATCCTCCTAATAAAATGTCATGGTCAGGAATATCTTTTTCGTCAATTTGAGTAATATCGCCATGTGGTAATTCGCCGAAATTTGTTTGATAAGTTAGTTTAGAATATTTATCCCATTCACTGGTAAAAACACATTTTCCACCTAAATTTTGATATGCCAGCCTAATGCCTCCAATTCCCGCAAATAAATCAATGAAGGTGAATTTAGGTTTTTTTGCTTCTGAAAATGGTAATTTATGGAAAATTATTTCATGTTGATAGTCAATTACTGGCTCTGTAGCCATTGTATTAGATTGATTATCAAGAGTATATTTTAAGTCTTTTATCATTAAAATAAATTTGCCATAAATATACTACACTATTTCGTATTTATCCATAATAATACAATTTGTTTATTTTTTTAGAGTGCGTGATATTTTGATTGCCTCAGAATACAAATTCTATTATGCTACATTGGGAGAGTGTTGAAGCCATTCATTGACTCAAATATAACAATTTAAGCCATACATCCAAACAATCATAAGAGCTTTCATTCTTATCTCTACCGCTCAGTATCAAACTCTTTATTTAACAAAATCCACTATTTTGTCGAAAATATCCATCTCCAACTTACTCCATACTGAGGGGGTATAAAATCTACGCCATTATTGATTAGATTTGTTTTCATAAAAATCTCAATCGAAAAATCATGGTTAAACGTATCTTTTTCCTCGCCATCATTTGGGCAAACACTCTGCCCGCACTCTTTGCCCAACCACTCGAACGCTTTATAAAAGTAGTGGTCACCGCTGATCGTCCTGATTGGACATATAAAGTGGGCGACAACGTCAAGTTCACTATTTCCGTTTTTAAGAATAATAGTTTGGTCAATAATGCCAAAGTCCGCTATGAAATTGGTCTTGAAAAACAAGAGCCGAGGCTCAAGGATTCAGCCATATTTCAAAATGGTTTTAAAATAATAGATGGCGGAACGTTGTCAACAGCAGGCTTTTTACGCTGCATCGCCGTAGCAGAAATTGACGGAAAAGAATACCGCAATCTCGGCACCGCTGGTTTCGACCCCCTCAGTATCAGCCCAACTGTGGACAATCCAACAGACTTCGACACCTTCTGGGGCGATGCCAAAACAGAACTCGCCAAGATACCGCTCGATGCTAAAGTGACGCTGCTGCCCGAACGCTGTACAGAAAAAACGAATGTATATCACGTTAATATTCAAAACTTTAGGCTCGGCACGAGGCTTTACGGCATTTTATGCGTTCCGAAAAAAGAAGGTAAATATCCTGCCTTGTTGCAAGTGCCTGGCGCAGGTGTTCGCCCTTATGCAGGTGATATTCTGAATGCAGAAAAAGGCATTATTACTTTGCAAATCGGCATTCATGGTATCCCTGTAAACATGGATCCCTCAGTATATACCGATTTAGGAGCCGGTATTTTGAACGGTTATCCGAACTATAATCTGGATGATAGAAACCGTTTTTTTTACAAGCGAGTGTATCTGGGTTGTGTGAGAGCCAACGATTTTTTAACGAGTTTACCTCAATTTGATGGCTCTAATTTGGCGGTGACGGGCGGTAGTCAAGGCGGTGCGTTGTCTATCGTGACGGCGGCTTTGGATAGTCGAGTAAAATGGTTGGGCGCATTTTATCCTGCCTTATCGGATGTCACGGGTTATCTGAAAGGTAGAGCTGGCGGCTGGCCTCATTATTTTGATAAAACCAATCGCCCTTTCAATGAAACCAAAGAAAAATTGACGACTATTGGCTATTATGATGTCGTCAATTTTGCTCGCCGTCTCAAAGTGGCTGGCTTGTATTCATGGGGTTTTAATGATGAAACGTGTCCTCCCACGTCCATGTATGCCGCTTATAATGTCATCACCGCACCCAAAGCCCTATTTTTAGCATTCGATTCAGGGCATTGGACATATCCTGAGCAGGTTGAGAAAATGAATAATTGGTTGTTGGATAGATTAAAAGGGAAATAGAAGTTTGCCCCCTCGGTAAAATTTAATTTAGATAGGAATATCGGGTTAAAAAGCACATTTTGACACTCCGTGTCAATAAACATGGGTATTCTTAACTTGTATTATAAACATTTTGACACTCCGTGTCATTATAATTTATGGACACTGAATGACACGGAGTGTCAAAATGTTTATAATAGCTTCGATTTGAGTGTTATGCCTTGACACGTAGTGTCACAATATGTTTTTAAAACCTTACAAAATAAAAAATAATGAAAATAAATAAATCAACACTCTTAGCCATTTTGTCCATCATCACATTGAATTGTACAAAAAAAACAGATAAAACAATAGTCAATAATACGCCCATTATTGCGACTTTAAAAAATGAGGTGGACTATTGGTTGACTAAAAGCGACCAATCTGTTTTACTTCAAAAACAAGCAACAACGCTGGCATTTGTCACTGAAAATAATACTTTTCCTACAATTAATGTTGATACAGCAGAGGTTTTTCAAACGATAGATGGCTTCGGATTTACCTTGACAGGCGGCAGTGCATATGTCATCAATCGGTTGAGTGGAGTTGAAAAAGCGAAACTTTTGACTGAGTTATTTTCTAAAAATGAAACGGCAATCAGCTATTTACGCATCAGTATCGGCGCGTCAGATTTGAATGAAACGACCTTTACTTATGATGATTTGCCGCAAGGAGAAACAGATGAAAATCTATTAAAATTCAGTTTAAATCCTGATAAACAAGAGGTTATTCCTTTGTTGAAAGAGATTTTAAGCATTAATCCTACCATTAAAATATTGGCAACGCCGTGGTCACCGCCTGCGTGGATGAAAGATAATAATAGCTTAAAAGGTGGTAGTTTGACCCCTCAGTATTATAAGGTGTATGCGCAATATTTTGTGAAATATATTCAAGCCATGACAGCAGAAGGCATTCCAATAGAAGCCATAACGCCTCAAAATGAACCTTTGCATCCAGAGAATAATCCAAGCCTCTTGATGACTGCTGTACAGCAATTAGATTTTATAAAAAATCATTTGGGTCCTACTTTTCAAAAAAATAATATTGCAACAAAAATTATCATTTACGACCATAATTGCGACCGCGCTGATTATCCACTTCTCATTTTGAATGATCCCTCAGTAAAACCCTATATTTGGGGTTCAGCTTTTCACCTTTACGCAGGGGATATCAGTGCACTCTCGACACTGCACAGTGCACATCCAGACAAGCACCTCTATTTCACTGAGCAATACACGGCTTCGGATGGCAATTTTGGCGGTGATTTGAATTGGCATCTCAAAAATGTCATCATTGGTTCTATGCGTAATTGGAGTCGCACGGCTTTTGAATGGAACTTAGCCAATGATGCCTCATTTGGTCCGCATTCGCCAGGCGGTTGCACGACTTGCAAAGGCGCGTTGACTATCGGCAATGGGGTCACTCGAAATGTGGCGTATTATATTATTGCTCATGCTTCCAAGTTTGTTCCTGCGGGTTCAGTTCGGATAGGCAGCAATATTGTCAGCAATTTGCAGAATGTGGCTTTCCAAACGCCGACTGGACAGAAAGTATTAATTGTAGAAAATGGTGGTAATACGGAGCAAATTTTTAATATTCAGTTCAATAAAAAACGGGTGGTGACTTCGTTGTCGGGTGGGGGAGTTGCTACGTATGTTTGGTAGAGTTTTACGTTTTAACTTAACCACAGTGGTAAATTTAAACAACCATATTAGATATTTTATGACACATAGTAATCGGGCATCGATGCTGCCAACGTCAAGACAGATAATTTTTGTTAAACGCGTGCACAAACCTCGCAGGTTGGGTAAAATTGACGGTTAAAATTGGATTTTATTTTTTTGAAAAAAATAAAATCCAATTTTAACCGTCAATTTTACCCAACCTGCGAGGTTTGTGGACGCGTTTAACAAAAGTTATCTGTCTTGACGTTGGCAGCATCGGTGCCCGATTACTATGTGTCAAAAAATAATTCTATAACCTCAAATCACACATTTTTAACCAAATTCTGTCATGCAGAAACAATATTTTGTCAAAACGGCAGCTAAAATCACACAAATTCTCTCAGAAATCACCTGCTTTCAACCAGATTCTGTCGTGCAGAACTTATATTTTGTCGTGCGAAGCCCAGATTTTGTCGTGCGAAGCTCAGATTTTGTCGTGCGAAGCCCAGATTTTGTAAAACCGAGGGGTCATTTTGTAAAACTGAGGGGTCATTTTGTAAAACGGCAGCATGATTTTGTAAAAAGAAGGCAGCCCGCACAACAAAATGAAGCTGAAATCACCTGCTTTTGACCACATTCTGTCGTGCGAGAACTATATTTTGTCGTGCGAGAACTATATTTTGTCGTGCGGAGCTGAGATTTTGTAAAACGAGGGCATGGTTTTTAAAAACTGAGGGGGTATTTTTAAAAATGGGGAGATAGTTTTTAAAAACAGTGGGGTGATTTTTTAAAATACAGTAGTAGTTTTGAAAAATTATCTCTTTCAATATCAAAAAAAATAAATGTGAAAGTATGCCAATTTATTAAAGTTATTACCTTTACGAAAAGTAAACAATAAATATAAAAATGGCATTCAATGAAGATTCGAGAGTAAAAATACCAGCTTTACTGCACTTGTGCAGAATGGGCTATCAATACCTATCTCTATCTAATGCAAAAAGAGATGAATCAACTAACATCTTCACAGATATTTTTACGGATAGTTTTTTACGAATCAACCCTGATTCTAATTTACATGATGTCAAAAGAGTTTTAGATAACATCACCTTAGCTTTGGATAATGAAGATTTAGGGCATGAGTTTTATAAAATGCTGACCACTCATGCTGACTCAAAATTGATTGATTTCAAAAACTTTGATAATAATAGTTTCCATGTCGTAACAGAACTGACGTGTAAAAATGGAGACGATGAATTTCGCCCTGATATTACTTTGCTTATCAATGGAATGCCTCTGGCGTTTGTTGAAGTCAAAAAACCGAATAATAAAGACGGTGTATTGGCGGAAAGAGATAGAATGAATGTCCGTTTTAAAAATAAGAAATTTAGGAAGTTCATCAATTTGACTCAATTGCTTGTGTTTTCAAACAATATGGAATACGATAATGAGTCAATTGTACCCATTCAAGGCGCGTTTTATGCTTCTACGGCTTATCAAGACATCAACTTCAACTATTTTAGAGAAGAAGAAGACTTAGATTTAGACGCTTTGCTAAAACCAGAAGATGATGCCATTGAGAACTTTATTTTGAAAGACAATAACCTCATTGTCATTAAGACTTCTCCCGAATTTTTAACCAATAAAAATCCCGATTCTCCGACTAACCGACTTTTAACGTCTCTGTTTTGTCGTGAAAGATTGGCGATGCTTTTGAAATACGGCATTGCTTATGTAGAAGAAAAAAATGGCTTAGAAAAACACATCATGCGCTATCCGCAAATCTTTGCTACTAAAGCCATTGAACGCACTATTGAGAAAGGCATTACAAAAGGCATTATTTGGCATACTCAAGGGAGCGGAAAAACAGCATTGGCTTATTACAATGTGCCTTATCTAACGGATTATTTCCAAAAGAAAAACGTTATCCCGAAGTTCTATTTTATTGTGGATAGAATTGATTTGATGGTTCAAGCCAGAACAGAATTTAATAATCGGGGTTTGATTGTCCATACCGTTAATTCAAAAGAGGATTTGATTAAAGATTTTAGAAAACAACAAGCGGTTCATAATTATTCGGGGCAAAAAGAAATCACTGTCGTCAATATTCAGAAATTTAATGAAGAAACGACTTTGTTAAAATCTACAGATTATGACATCAGTGTGCAGCGCGTTTATTTTTTAGATGAAGTGCATCGCAGTTACAATCCAAGCGGTAGTTTTTTGGCAAATCTTTTCACGTCTGACCGCAACGCTATTTTGATTGGTTTGACAGGTA
Organism: Saprospiraceae bacterium; assembly: GCA_043744275.1. Classification (GTDB taxonomy): domain Bacteria; phylum Bacteroidota; class Bacteroidia; order Chitinophagales; family Saprospiraceae; genus JAAFJT01. The sequence goes on along the minus strand of JAYTUY010000005.1, from coordinate 7,057 downwards.
CGCCGTTGATTGGTGATGATAGAAAATCGAAAGACACTTTTGGCGGTTATATTCACAAATATTATTACAATGCGTCTATTGCTGATGGTTATACTTTAAAATTGATTCGAGAAGGGATTGAAACGAAGTATAAAATGCAACTCGAACAGGTATTAAAAGACATCAAAATACTGAGGGGGGATACAAAAAAAGGCGACCTCTACGCACACAAGAAATTTGTTGAACCCATGCTCGATTATATTGTGGAAGACTTCACGCAAAGCCGTGTCAAATTTGGTGATAATTCTATTGGTGCAATGGTCGTTTGCGATAGTTCTGAACAAGCCAAAATGCTATTTGAGGTTTTTAATGAAAAATATACTGTGTCAAATGTTCGGGAAACTTTTGAAGTTCCCCCAACGTTGGCGGTAACAGAGGAAGAAATGGGCTATTCAATAGCAGCTGATATTGTGCCGCCTTATGGTCAACCAACACTTAAAAAACAATTGTCTGCTGCTTTAATTTTAGATAAAGTTGGTACAAAAGACAGTCGGAAAACAGAAATTGATGATTTTAAAGGCGGAAAAATTGATTTTCTCTTTGTTTACAATATGCTGCTGACGGGATTTGATGCCAAAAGATTGAAAAAACTGTACATTGGACGCATCATCAAAGACCATAATTTATTGCAGACACTTACACGGGTCAATCGTCCGTATAAAAATTTTCAGTATGGTTTTGTGGTGGATTTTGCAGACATCACTAAAGAATTTGATGCCACTAACAAAGCTTATTTCGATGAATTGCAAGAGCAATTAGGCAACGAAATGGACACATATTCCAATCTCTTTAAATCCAGAGAAGAGATGGAAGTTGAAATTAAAGACATCAGAGAAAAATTGTTTCATTTTGATTTGCTCAATTCTGAAATATTTTCTCAACAAATCACACAGATAGAAGACCCTAAAACGGTTTTAGACATCAAAAAGGCTTTGGTAGAAGCTAAAAACCTTTACAACATCATTCGGATGTACGGGCATTTTGACTTATTGGAAGCCATTGATTTTAGGAAACTCAATGAGCTGCACAATGAAACAGCCCGACATTTAGATTTAATCAATGCTAAAAATGCTTTACAAAACAATGCCGATAACAGCAATATTTTGAACGTGGCTTTGGAGAATATCATTTTTATGTTTCGCAAAGTATCAGAAGCAGAAATGGTGATTGCTGACCAACTTAAAGAGATTTTAAGAAAAACAAGAGAAACTTTATTGAGTAATTTTGACCAACAAGACCCAGATTTCATTTCTTTGCGTGAAGAATTGGAAAGATTGTTTAAAAAGAAAAATCTTAATGAAATAAGCCAAGATGAGATGAAGCAAAACATTGGGGCGTTGCGACTCATTTATGATAAAGTCACCGAGTTGAACCGTAAAAATAATTTGCTGAAAGCCAAATACGAGAACGACACCAAATACGCTCGACTCCACAAGCGCGTGGTCGAACATGGAAAAATTACAAAAAGAGAAAGTGAGATTCACGCAGCCTTGACCAATATTAAACTCGAAGCCGACGAAAAAGTATTGATTAACAACCATCAATTAGACAATGAAAACTATTTCAATGGCTTGATGATGCAGATTGTCTTGAGAAATTTTAAAAAAATAAACCCACAATTAGAGCCTGATTCCGCTAAATACGTCAATAAACATGTCGTTAAGGAATATATGAACGAGTTTCATGGGGGGTTTGTCATTCAGTAGGAATCTCTATTTGTCATTCAGTTTTTTGTCATTCAGCTTTTTGTCATTCAGTAGGAATCTCTATTTGTCATTCATGCTTAATAATGTTTAAAAAAATGCCGTTAGGCATACAATATTGGTAGTCAATTGGTGAAAAATTACGGTAAATCCCTAATATATCGTGGCTACGCCACTTTTTAAAACGTTTTATGATTTTTGTCTACAATATTATATGCCTAACGGCATTTTAACCCATAATTCGCATGAATAACAAATAGAGATTCCTACTGAATGACAAAAAACAAAAAAAATAAAGAAATATATGCCAGTTCAAGATTTTACAAAACAAACAAAAGAGTTAATTGACAACCTCAAAGGCGTGTGTACCTCCTACGGCTTGGGCAATGATGGCAATGAATTTAAAATCATTACTCAAGTGTTTCTTTACAAATTTATGAATGATAAATTTGCTTATGAAGTCAAACGATTGGATAAACGATTACAAAATGCTGAGAATTGGGAGCAAGAAATAGCCACTTATACTGAGGGGGACTACGAAATGTTATTGATGGAAATGAATGTAGACAGTGCCAAACTCAAACGCGAGCACTTCCTTTCGCAACTCAATAACAGGCAAAATCAAGAAGAATTTGCTAAACTGTTTGATGATACGCTCCGCGATATTGCTATTTTCAATAACGATATTTTTTCTGTCAAAACAGGAACAGGTACGAAGATTCAGCTTTTTGATGAATTGAGTCAATTTATTACAGACAGTTCGCAGCGCGATAATTTCTGTAAAGCATTGGTCAATCAATTGGTTAATTTTAGTTTTGAAAAAATATTTGACCAAAAGTTCGATTTCTTTTCTACCATTTTTGAATACCTTATTAAGGATTACAACAAAGACGGTGGCGGTAAATATGCAGAATATTACACGCCTCATGCTGTAGCCAAAATCATGGCTGAAATCCTCGTTGATAAAGCCGTGAGCAATGTCACTTGCTACGACCCGTCGGCGGGGTCGGGTACTTTATTGATGAATCTCGCGCACACGATAGGTGAAGACAAATGCACCATCTATTCGCAAGATATTTCTCAAAAATCGTCGAGTATGTTGCGGTTAAATTTGATACTGAACAATCTCGTTCACTCCATTCCCAATATTATTCAAGGCAATACCATTAGTAAACCCTACCATAAGGATAAAAAAGACAATAACAAATTGATGGCTTTCGATTATATTGTCTCCAATCCGCCTTTCAAACTTGATTTCAGCGATTACCATTCTGAACTCGATACCAAAGACAATCACAACCGATTCTTTGCTGGGCTGCCGAACATTCCGAACAAAGACAAAGATAAAATGTCGATTTATCTACTCTTTATTCAACACATTATTTATACGCTGGCACCTAAAGGAAAAGCGGCGATTGTAGTGCCGACTGGTTTTATCACCGCACAAAGTGGGATTGAAAAGAAAATACGGACGAAACTCGTAGATGAAAAAATGCTGCGGGGCGTAGTGTCTATGCCCAGTAATATTTTCGCTACCACAGGCACAAATGTGTCTATTCTTTTTATTGACAAAGCCAATACCAAAGGCGATATTGTATTGATGGATGCCTCAAAGCTCGGTAAGATGGTGAAAGAAGGTAAAAATCAAAAAACGCTTTTGTCCGAAGACGAAGAAGATTTGATTATCTCTACTTTCAACAATCACAAAGCGGTGGAGGATTTTACGGTTGTCTTGTCTTATGATGAAATCAAAGAGAAAAATTACTCATTCAGTGCAGGGCAATACTTTGATGTGAAGATTGAATACACCGATATTACCCCCTCAGTATTTCAAGAGAAAATGGATGGTTTTAAGTTGAATTTAGACGCACTGTTTGCGGAATCTAAAACTTTGGAGATAGAGATTATGAAGCAAGTGGAGGGGCTGAAGTATGAGAAATGAAAAATAGTGTATTTTTATGCCTAATCTATTTTCCAAAAATAATTTGTAACTATGAAAAACGAACCCATAAAAGATACCCAGCTTTTTACCAAAATAGCAGAGTTGATAGAATCAGCCCGTCAAAAAATAGCGACGACTGTCAATTTGGCAATGGTCTATACTTATTTTGAAATCGGTAGAATGATTATTGAAGATGAACAACAAGGGAAAACGCGTGCTGATTATGGCAAGCATATTCTAAAAGATTTGTCAAAACGATTGACTGAAAAATTTGGTAAAGGATTTTCAGAAAGGAATATTGAACAAATGCGTCAATTTTATCGGGCTTACTCAATTCCGCAGACGGTGTCTGCGGAATTGAAGAAACTTCGTTTTACTCTATCGTGGTCGCATTATCTTATTCTCATGCGGATTGACAATTTGAATGAACGCAGTTTTTATGAAATAGAATGTGCTGCACATAATTGGAGTTTGAAACAACTTAAAAGAAACTATCATTCAAGCCTCTACGAACGTTTGGCATTGAGCCGTGACAAAGACGAAATTATGAAATTAGCAACGCATGGACAGATGATAGAACAACCAACCGATATTTTAAAAAATCCGCTGACCTTAGAGTTTCTTGGTTTGGAAGAAAAAGCAGCTTATACTGAATCTGACTTAGAACACGCTATTATTTCTAAAATTCAACAGTTTTTATTGGAGTTGGGTAAAGGCTTTTTGTTTGAAGCCCGACAAAAACGCTTCACTTTCGATGAAGAACATTTTTTTGTGGATTTGGTCTTCTACAATCGCCTGCTGCAATGCTACGTATTGATTGATTTGAAAACGGATAAACTTGTACATCAAGATTTGGGTCAAATGCAAATGTATGTCAACTATTACGACCGAAACATTAAACTCAATTATGAAAAGCCGACGATTGGCATACTCTTATGCAAAAAGAAAAATGATGCTATTGTGGAACTGACATTGCCAGAAGATGCCAATATCTATGCTGCGGAATACAGCCTCTATCTGCCTGACAAACAACTCTTGCAACAAAAACTGGCTGAATGGTTAATTGAATTTGATAATTTAAAAGCAAGTGGAGGGGCTGAAATATGAATAAGTTACAAAAGGTTTTTCTCAAAAACATAACAACAAAGATTGGAAGCGGAGCAACGCCAACAGGAGGACAAAATGCCTATCAAACAGAAGGAATTTCATTAATTAGAAGTCAAAATGTGCTTGATTTTCGATTTTCAATGAATGGTTTAGCATATATCAATAACAAACAAGCTAAGGAATTGGATATTGTCACTGTTGAAGAAAATGATATTTTGTTTAATATCACAGGAGATTCTATTGCCAGAGTCTGTATTGTTCCAAAAAACATTTTACCTGCCCGTGTCAATCAACATGTCTCAATTATTCGGTGTAAAGAAGAAGTAGATAGTCAATACATATTTTACTACTTACAAAACTTGAAACCTTATCTTCTTAGGATTTGTGGAACAGGTGGAACAAGAAACGCATTGACAAAGGAAGCAATAGGGAAATTAGAACTTAATATCCCAGAACTTTCAACTCAGCAAAAAATCGCCGCCGTCCTATCTGCCTTAGATGCCAAAATCGAACTCAACAACCGCATCAACGCGGAATTAGAAGCGATGGCAAAAACGGTGTACGATTATTGGTTTGTGCAGTTTGATTTCCCCAATGAAGAAGGGAAGCCTTATCGTACTGAGGGGGGGCAAATGGTTTGGAGTGAGGCGTTGAAAAGGGAGATTCCTGTGGGGTGGGAAGTAGGAACTTTGACTGAAATAGCCAATATAACAATGGGACAATCTCCTCCTGGTGAATCATACAATGAGACAGGCGATGGTATGATTTTTTTTCAAGGGTGTACAGATTTTGGAATTCGTTTTCCATCTGTACGACAATATACAACTTCACCTACTCGATTTGCAAAAGTAGGTGATATACTATTGAGTGTTCGCGCTCCAGTTGGGACTCTAAATATTGCCAACCAAGAATGTTGTATTGGGCGTGGGCTTGCAGCATTAAACAGTAAAAGTAACGCCAACACTTATCTATTTGGCGTATTAAGAAACTTAAAACAGGTATTCGATAGGCGGAATGTTGACGGAACAACGTTTGGTTCAATTATAAAAGATGATTTATTTTCTTTAAATGTCATTATTCCAGATAAAACTATATTAACAAAATATCAAAAACTTGTAAATCCAGCCTTTGAAAAACAAAATAGAATAGACCTTGAAAATCAACAACTCACGCATCTACGGGATTGGTTGTTACCGATGCTGATGAATGGACAAGTGCGGGTGGCTTCTACAGAATGACAAAAAGGGATTCCTGCTGAATGACAAAAAATGGGCTAAATACTGAGGGGGTATCGCTTTTATCGCTTTTGTCATTGAGTAGGAAACTCTTTTGTGTAGTTTCCTCTTGAATGACAAAAGGGGATTCCTGCTGAATGACAAACTGTGTCAAAGAAAAACCTTATTTTGCCCTTCATTTCAACAAAACAAACAATAGAATGAAGATAGTCTTTTATATCATTCTGAGCGAATCCTTTTGTCATTCTGAGCGAAGCGAAAGAATCTAAATTTAAACATTCAGATTCTTTCGCTTCGCTCAGAATGACAAAAGGATTCGCTCAGAATGACAAGAGCATCTCTCAGAATGACAAGAGCATCTCTCAGAATGACAAAAAGACTCAGAGAATGGTTTAAAATACTTTGAATAATCGGTCAAAATGAGATTTGTTTTTTATATTTTTGTTGATTATTCAGATTCTTTCGCTTCGCTCAGAATGACAAGAGCTTCGCTCAGAATGACAAGAGCATCGCTCAGAATGACAAGAGCATCGCTCAAAATGACAAAAAAACTATTCTAAAACTTTAAGCAACATTGACTATGATTGAACCATACGACAAACATAATTATTGGGTGTATATCACGACTAACCCTAAGAAAACTGTACTTTATACAGGTGTTACAAATAATCTTGAAAAACGGATGAGTGAACACTGCTTAGATAATGCTACTGATAAGAACACTTTTGCTGGTAAATACTTTTGTTACAATTTAATCTATTTCGAGTATCACAGCTATATTTTAAATGCTATTGCCAGAGAAAAAGAAATTAAAACATGGACAAGGGCAAAGAAAGAAGCTTTGATTGCTTCTAAAAATCCTGATTGGCGGTTTTTAAATGATGATATTAAATCTCAAACCATCGCTGAAAAATTAAGGTCCATTGAATTAGGAGAAATTTTACCCACCATTGCCAAGAAAGATATATAATTGATTGTTTTTTTGTCATTCTGAGCGAAGCCTTTTTGTCATTCTGAGCGAAGCGAAAGAA
>JAYTUY010000004.1:0-9164 GCA_043744275.1 Saprospiraceae bacterium | reverse complement strand
GGTCCGATGCCACAAACTCGTGAACACATCCTTTTGGCTCGCCAAGTAGGTGTTCCTAATATCGTAGTTTTCATGAACAAGGTTGACCTTGTTGATGATCCTGAAATGTTAGAACTCGTAGAAATGGAAGTTCGCGAATTATTAAGCAAATATGACTTTGACGGTGATAATGCAGCAGTAATTCAAGGTTCAGCTTTAAAAGCTCTTGAAGGTGATGCTACTTATGTTCAAAAAATCATGGATTTGATGGACGCATGTGATACTCAGATCGCTGAGCCACCACGTGCTACTGATAAGCCTTTCTTGATGCCTGTGGAAGACGTGTTCACAATCACTGGTCGTGGTACAGTTGCAACTGGCCGTATCGAGCGTGGTGTAATCAACGTTGGTGAGCAAGTAGAAATCATCGGTATGATGAAAGATGACGAAAAAGCAATCGTTTCTACAGTAACAGGTGTTGAAATGTTCCGTAAGTTATTGGATCGTGGTGAAGCAGGTGATAACGCTGGTCTTCTTCTACGTGGTGTTGACAAAGAGCAAATCAAGCGTGGTATGGTTATCTGTAAGCCAGGTAGCGTAAAGCCTCACAGAAAATTCAAGTGTCAAGTGTACGTTTTGTCGAAAGACGAAGGTGGTCGTCACACACCATTCTTCAATGGCTACCGTCCACAATTTTATTTCCGTACAACAGACGTTACGGGCGATTGCAAACTCCCTGCTAACGTGGAGATGGTAATGCCAGGTGACAACGTTGAGTTGGAAGTAATCTTGATTAACAAAATTGCAATGGAAAAGGGTCTTCGTTTCGCTATCCGTGAGGGTGGTCGTACAGTAGGCGCTGGTCAGGTTACTGAAGTAATTGAGTAATCATATTTAAATTAGGAATTTAAGAATTAGGAATTAGAAATTAAGAATACTATATTTGTATTGCCTTAATTAATAGTTGCTAATTCTTAATTCCTAATTATGTTTTAGGGGTATAGCTCAACTGGTAGAGTGGCGGTCTCCAAAACCGTAGGTTGCGGGTTCGATCCCTGTTGCCCCTGCGAATAACGGCGAACCTACTTGTCGGCTGACAGGTTAGTTCGCTCCTTTTTTTAAACCGACTTTATTATCAAGATTATTAAATTAGCCGTTTGTTTTTTAAAACTTAAATAAAATGGATAAAATTAGATCATACGTCAACGAAAGCCTGGAAGAATTACGGACAAAAATAACTTGGCCCACTTGGATTAATCTCCAGCAAACTACTGGTATCGTTCTTTTCGCCTGTGCTCTTTTAGCATTGATTATTTTTTCGATGGATTTAATATCCAATCAGGCTCTTAAACTTATATACGGTGTAAAATAATCGGATCTTGAATTTCAAAAACCGATTTTCAATCCAAATCGACTATGTCAGAAGAAACTAAATGGTATTCGCTCCGCGTCATTAGCGGTAAAGAACGTTCAATCAAAGAACGTATCGATAAAGAAATCAAAGCCGAGGGCTGGGAAGAATATGTGCCTAATGTTGTTGTACCGACTGAAAAGGTATATAAAATTCGCAATGGCAAAAAAGTCATTCAAGAGCGGAATATTCTCCCAGGCTATATTCTTGTCGAAGCATTGCCTTCAAAACTGAGGGGGGACGTCGTTTCTCAGATTACCAATGTTCAAAATGTTATCCATTTTCTTGGTAAAAATGAGCCGATTCCTATGCAAAGTAGTGAAGCCAAACGCTTGTTGGGTGTAGTTGATGAAACTCAAGGGTCGAGCGAAATGCTTGCTGAGCCATTTATCATTGGGGAAAGTGTCAGAATTACCGACGGTGGATTCAATGATTTCGTTGGCGAAATCCTCGAAATCAACGAAGAGAAAAAGAAACTCAAAGTCGTTGTCAAAATTTTTGGACGCGGTACCGAAATGGAATTGGGTTTCATGCAAGTAGAAAAACAACAATAAGTTTAAAAACTTTTTGTTTAAAAATATTCAAAAGGTCAAAGCTTGTTATAGCTTTGACCTTTTGTCATTTATTAAAAACCTCTAAACAAAGGTCTATCTACATTCCAAATACCGAACGGAATCATCAATAAAATTATAATCAATCCAATCAAAAAATAGCGAAAAGCCGTACGGAATTTGCTCGTATCACTCGACTGTTTTTTAGATTTTATACTACCAATTTGAGCCACAACAATACCGATAATCATACCTGACATATGTTCTACACTCCAAAAACGAGCGTCTTTTACCTTCATCGAGCCTTTAAAATCTGCCATTATGCCTTGCATCATCGGGCTGACGCCGAAATATAAAATCAAACCAATCAACAATTGCAAATGTAAGGATGACATGAAAATGGTGTTCAACTGCTTGTCCTTAGCCGTGAATTTGTTTTGATTTTGCCAACCGGTGTAATTCGCATAAATGGTGTAAATCCCCAAACCTAACACCACCCACCTCAGCCATGAGTGTAAAATGAGTAAAAAATCGTACATGCTCTGTTATTTTTTAATGTTATAAAAAACTAAGTTTTCTTTCAATGGCGAATTTAAAATAAAAATGGATACCCCTCAGTATTTTCAAGATTTTATATCAAAATGTAGAAAGGATTTAAATAAAATTTCAAAACCTTACTCTAATACGTGTATATTTTGCATGGTTAAAACAACTATTTGATTCTCAGTGATTTATATCTTAATTTTGTCACTCCAAAACTTATTTTTTACATCTATGAGCAGTTCACTACACACAAATGAAGAACCCGAGACTTACAAGTATCCTACTTTATCTGTTGCCTATTTTTATTTCAATCTGCCCCCTCAGTACCAACGCCCAACAGGTGAATTATACTGCCAACGATAAAATTCAGCCTTATAATGGTGTCTTTCGGGCGGGCGTTAATTTCGATGTCTATCGAGGCTTTGCTGATGAAGATTTGGCACTCCTTGCCGCAGGCAGTGAAGACAAAGGCGTTCAAGGAGCAGGTATAAAAGCCTTGCGCCCAGGCTTTTTTGAAGACTTTGCTGAGCTTTTTGGCTATGATTCCCGCATAAATGCTTTCAAATACTACGATAAACTCGGTATGAAAGATCATACCATGATTGTCGGCTTTCCATCAGATGCCCATCGCGAGGATACATCTTATTGCCAAGGAGTGCGCTCTACGGTTTTTAAAAATTTAAATTTGCCGATATGGGATAATGGCGAAAATGGTACGCCCATCAACGATAAAAACTATTATGCCCTATATATTTGGAAAACTGTTACACGATATAAAGATTATGTAAAATTTTGGGAAGTTTGGAATGAACCTGGCTTCGATTATACAGGCGGCAAAGGCTGGTTGCCCAAAGGTGCGCCCGGTAGTTGGTGGGAAAACAATCCTGACCCGTGTGACTATAAATTGCGAGCACCCATTTTTACATACATTCGGATGCTCCGTATCACCTACGAAATTGCGAAATCTGTAGATCCTTCTGCATATGTCGTGACGTCGGGTGTTGGTTTTCCAAGCTTTTTGGACGCTATTTTACGCAATACTGATAATCCAGATGGTGGCAAAGTGACCCCTCAGTACCCTCTCAAAGGCGGGGCATATTTTGATGGAATAGGCTACCATGCCTATCCACATTTTGACGATGCTTTGAGAAAATACAATGAGGCGCGCAATGATTGGGATTATTCACGGCACTCAGATGCGGCGGCGGCTGATCCAGGGCGAGTGAAGGATTTATTTCAAAATGTATTGAAAGATTACGGCTATAATGGCTTAAAATACCCAAATAAAATTTGGTTGATAACTGAATGCCATATTCCACGAAAAGAATTTGGGCAGTTCATCGGCTCGTCAGAAGCGCAGAAAAATTTTATGCCCAAAGCCTATATTAATTGTGTTAAAAATAATTTGCTGCAATTTCATGTCTTCAAATTGGCTGAAGAAACTGACTACAATACCGCTACTTATGAGTTTGATGCAATGGGTTTGTATAAAAATATCCACTATTCCAACAAGTTAAAACCTGAAATAACTGAAGGGGGGATAGCTTATCGAACGACCAGTCAAATTCTATTCGGCTTAAAATATGACTCCATTAAAACGAAAGCTTTGCTTTTGCCAACAGGTGCAGATGGCGCAGCTTTTAAAGATGATAATGGTGTTTATACCTATGTTTTATGGGCTAAAACAACGAAGGATAAAAGTGAAGTTGCCAACGTAACTTATTCATTTCCAATTAGTTTTAGTGTACAAAATTTTATCAAGCGTGATTGGGATTTTTCTAAAACAACTTCACAGTTGCCAATTTTATTTCAAAATATTGCTTTAACTGCTTCACCGATTTTTTTAACTGAAAGCAAAATTAAGGCTTCTACGCAATATGCCTGCGAAGGGAATAAAGTTGATTTTGAAGACTTGACCCCCTCAGTATCGAGGACTTGGACAATACAAATAGCACCTAATCAAACCGTTACTGAAACGGCTAAAACATTTTCAAAAACTTTTTCTACAAAAGGAAATTATACTATTTCTTTTGTTGGAAAAGATGCTCTCGGCAATGAAATTGCCAAGCAAACGCTCACCATTTCAGTCGATAAAATACCGACTGTAGATTTTAGTTTGGATAATCAAACGCCAATTGTTAAACTCAAAAGTTTAGCAAGTGCTAACGCCACAGAATTAAATTGGGCCTTTTCTGATGGCACTTCGGCTACTTTACCCGATATTTCAAAGGTTTTTTATCAAAATGGCACTTTTAATATCATTTTATCAGCAAAAAACCGTTGCGGTACAGCCAGTTTGACAAAATCTGTCAAAATTTCAGCACCTTCTGCTCCTCTTGGTAAAACGGCGAACGAAGTAACACCTATACCTAATGGTACTTTCCGAGCTGGTGTAAATATGCGTTTTACAGAAGGTTGGACAGATGAGCAGGTGGCGGACATTGCGGCAGGCAATAAAGAATCGAATACTGAGGGGGTAGGCGCGAAGAGTTTGCGCACGAGTTTGCCTGAATATTTTACAAAATTTTGGGGCACCGATGTTCGATTGAAAACCTTTCAACATTTCAATAATATAGATTTGAAAGAGAATGTTTTGACGATTGGTTTTCCCGATTCTACTCATCGTGACCCAAATTTTTATTGTTTTAGAGAACAATCTTCTTTATTTAAAAATATGTACCTCGATATTTGGGACAGCGGAGCGGATGGCACGCCTGTGAATGATTCAAATTATATGGCACGTTATGTCTATGATTTAGTGAAATTGTACAAAAATCAAATCAAATATTGGGAAGTTTGGGACACGCCAGGTTGGGATATTGAAGGTAAAAATGGTTGGAAACCACGCAATTGGCAGCATAACTGGTGGGAAAATACGCCAGACCCTTGCGAATTGGGCGTTCATGCACCTATGCCACACATTGTTAGGATGATGCGCATCGCTTATGAAGTCATTAAGCGAGAGGATCCTTCGGCTTATGTGGTGCTTTCAGGTTCAGGTTTTGCGAGTTTTACGGATGCCATTTTACGCACCACCGATAATCCAGCCGACGGCAAAGCGACCCCTCAGTATCCGAACGGTGGAGGAGCATATTTTGATGCTGTTTTGTACAATGTTTTCCCACATTTTGATGGCAGTTTGGCTGGTTATGACCCTGCTGTTGGGAAACTGGTGTATAAGCGACATTCAGATGCAGCAGCAAAAAGTATTGTGAATCATAAGGTTGAATTGGATTCTGTTTTGAACCTTTATGGTTATAATGGTGCACTTTTTCCTAAAAAACGCTTTGTTATTGGTGAAATAAATGTGCCGCGCAAGCCATTGGGGAGCATGGGTTTTGGGAGCGATGAAATTCAGAAAAATTTTATTTTAAAATCCTATATAACGGCTGCTACCAACGATATTTTATCCATGAATATCAAAAGTGTCTCGGAAGAAATGGAGTACGACGCTGCGACTGATGCGAGCCAAATTATGGGTTTGTATAAAAAATTGAGTAATGTTCCTTTCAATCGAACACTCAATATTCAAGGCACTGCTTTCAAATCTATTTCTGATATTTTGTTCGGATTGCAATACGATTCAGTGCGGACTAAGGCTTTGAGTTTGACTAAAAATCAACGGGGTGCGGCATTTAAAAATAAAGCTGGGAAATATACCTATGCGCTATGGGCTGCCATTCAAGATGATTTGTCGGAATATGCAAAAGATTCGTTTAGTTTTCCTAACGCATTGAATATCAATAGTTTATATAAAAGAGAATGGAGTTTTTCAATTGATAAAAAAGTGCTGACCATTGCTTCAAAAAATATTCAACTGAGCGGAACACCTATTTTTTTGAGCGAAGAAGCCTTGCTTTCAAAGCCACCTGTTGCCGCCTTTTTGTCGGATTATAAAAAAGCCTGCCCGACTTTGCAGGTGAAATTTGAAGATAAATCTACTGATGCAACATCGTATTTGTGGCGTTTTGATGGTGGCACGCCTGCCACTTCTACTGAGCGCACCCCCTCAGTATCTTATCGAAATGGAGGCAAATTTGACGTTGTTTTGGAGGTGAAAAATGCCGAAGGAACGCATGTCAATAGCAAAGTTCAGTATGTGGTGGTTGATGAAAAACCGAAGGCAGATTTTACTTTCAAAATTGATAGTGGGGTAGTGGTGCGATTTCAAAACATTGTAACTAATTCATTTTCAATGATTTGGGATTTCGGGGATGGCTCTCCGCTCGATCAATCTTTGAACCCGACGCATCGTTTTAAAGATAAAAAGAAATATACTATAAAATTGATTGCTGTCAATGATTGTGGACGCGATTCAATCGTCAAAACGCTGGATTTAGTGACTTCAACGGCTCATGTTGAATTAGCGCAACAGCTTGATTTTCAATGCTTTCCGAATCCTTTTCAAGATGAATTTGATGTAAAATTTAATTTACCTGAAAGCTCAAATGTAAGCATAGATGTGTATGATTTGCAAGGTAAAAAGATTGAAAATATACTCCAAAATCAGCGTTTTACTGAGGGGGTGCAGCAGGTGTCAATCAAGCCAAATGTGAATGCGAAAGGTCTGTATTATTTGCAATTGCGGACTGATAAGGTAACTATCTATAAGAAAATTTTGAAGATGTAAAATTAAGACTATATTTGTATGAAATAAAAGCTTTAATATGGTTATTACAAGAGTTTTTGACGAAATAGTTGATTTTATAACATCTGCACCTCAACCAGAGCAGATACTAAACTTTAAACCCTCGACTGTTGCACAACGAAGGTTAGAGACGCTGCTTGATAAAAAACGAGAAGACGGTTTAAATGAGGGCGAAAAGCACGAATTAGAACAATATCTAACAATAGAACATATCATGCGCCTTGCTAAAGCACGAGCACGTCAACGCCTTGCTGCCTTATGAGCTATTATATACCAGAACGTTTGAGAAAACTTGTCGCTAAAAGAGCTCTATATATTTGTGAATATTGTCATTTACTTGAATCTGATGCTTATTATTCTCACCAAATTGAGCATATCATAAGTCGTAAACATGGAGGTACAACATTACTTGACAATCTTGCTTATTCATGTTCTCATTGCAATAGCAATAAAGGAACTGATTTGTCAACTATGCTTCTTCCTGATAAAACATTAGTAGGACTATTTAATCCACGTGAACATGTTTGGGAAGAACATTTTGAAATAATAGAATGTGTTTTTTATTACAAAACACTCATTGGGGAAGCGACTATTAAAGTATTGAAACTCAATGATGTAGATAGGATTATTGAACGAAAATTATTATTAACCAATCTTTGAAACCGAATAATATAATTTTTAGGTGATTGAGGTGCAATGGGACACTGATTTTACTGATGCGACTGATTGTTGCTGATTTTTACTTAATAAAATAGTATTCCGAAGGAATAAAAAAAATCAAAAAAATCAGTCGCATCAGTCAAATCAGTGTCCCATTGCACCCTGATTTTCTTTTAAATTAGCATTATAAAATGAATTATCACAACGTGTTGACATATATTTCATAAAAATTTAGAACTTTAAAAACAAACACTTATGGGAATCATAGTCCGATTGAATCAACAAAGGACGGATTGCCCCCCCAAGTCCGATTTTACATCACCTAAAAATCATTACATCGCTTTTTGTCAATCCAACAGTGTAATACCGCTATACATGCAAGCTTGGTGGCTGGATGCTGTGTGCGCTCACGGTTCATGGAATGTCTGTTTAGCGTATGATGACGCTGAGCAAATTGAAGGCGTTTTGGTCTATTATCTCACTCAAAAAAAAGGGCTATTTTCAGTTGTTCAGATGCCTGCGCTCACACCTCAAGCGGGCGTGTGGATGCGTGAAATGGATAATTTCATGCCCAAACAACATGAGATTTACGATTACAAACAGCGCATTTTGGACACGCTCATTGGTCAATTGCCGCCGACAGTTTTGTATCAACAAAATTTCCATTATTCATTGACTGATTGTCAACCGTTTTATCGAAATGGCTTCAAAGCGGAGGCGCATAATTCGTATATTTTGGAGGATATTCATGACTTGGAAACGGTGTATGACTGTATGAGTGACTCGACTCGGCGGGGCATTCGGAAGGCTGAAAAGGATTTAATTTATGGATTGTGCGATGATTTTGACGTGTTCATTCAAATGGTTGAAAAGATTAATTTAAAACAAAATGTTGAATTTAATTTTGACGTTAACGTTTTTAAAAAATTAGATAAACAATTGACTGTCAAAGAGTTACGAAAAATGTACATTGCCTTTGATACTGAGGGGGTGCCTCATGCGGCGATTTATATTGTCTATGATAGCACCTCGGCACATTATCTTTTTGGTGTCAATAATCTTGAAAAACAAGGAACTTATGCGAGTTCATTATTGCTCTGGCAAGCGATTCAAGATGCCTCAAACAGTGGTTTAGATGTATTTGATTTTGAAGGTGGTATGCATCCAAATGAAGCACCCATTTTTCAAAATTTGAATGCGATTCAGAAGCCATTTTTTAAAATAATGAAAGCGAGGAATCGGTTTTATGAATGGCTTTTATGAAAATGGAGGTTGCGTATATAAGAAACCACGAATTTGACGAATTGACGAATATTTGCTAATTTAGACGTAACATGGTCAACACATAAATTAGCAAATATTCGTCAATTCG
>JAYTUY010000003.1:0-9203 GCA_043744275.1 Saprospiraceae bacterium | reverse complement strand
AAGGGCTAAAGCAACTCAATCTAAACATAAATTAAATTCATCTTGAATTACCAATATTTAATTTATTCCTAATTTAACAAAGTCAAGTTATAATTTGAATTTCAATAATTTAACATTCGTTAATTGCATTATTAAAAATTTTTATTTAGCTTTATTAGAATTAAGTAAAACCAAAAATATAAAATCTAAACAAATCACAATGAATCACCTATCCTCATTAACCGTTATCCGTCGCTTGGGTCACGATGATGCTAAAAAATTAGTCATCACCAAATAATTCACCTTTAAAACAGGCGTTCTGCCGATTCTTATGTAATCGGCAGAACTTTTTTATCATGAAAAAAATAATTTTATTTTTCCTAATTGGCAATATTAACCAGTTAAGCGGTCAAAATCTTGTTCCAAATCCGGGCTTTGATATCTTATTAGATTGCCCTAGCTCATATTATAGTAATACTGAACCCAGCCCAATATATAAATTAGCACCACCGTGGTCAAGTGCTAGTAATGGAACGCCCGATATATTTAATGCTTGTTCTAAAATATTAGCATTAAGTGTACCTTTCAATGGATTTTATTCATATCAACAACCCCTTTCTGGCGGCAGTTATGCTGGTATATTTATTTATCGTGAAATATTTAAGGGACGATCTGGAGAGTATCTTCAAGCTCCATTGATTTCTTCATTAAAAGAAAAACACAAATATTTTGTAAGATTTTATGTATCACCAGTCAATCATTTACCATCATTGGGCTATAGAATGACATATTTTGATGGTATAGGCTTATTATTTACAGACACTTTGTTGAAAAGAATAGATGGCATTATTGCTACACCAAGCATAGATAATCCTAAAGGGCGATTGATAAAAGATACAGTTGGATGGACTCCGATTAGTGGTTGCTACAATGCAAAAGGGGGTGAAAAATTTCTAACAATCGGTAATTTTAGAGCCGAAAAAGATACTAAAATAGAATTTGAAGATGTAACAAGAAGTTCCAAATTTCCTTACTTTTATATTGATGATGTATCAGTAACTGAATTCAATCCCCTACCCGATAGCGCCACCCTCATCTGCGAGGGCGAAACTCAAAAATACAATGCCGCCTTTCTAAACGGCACATACAAATGGAGTACAGGCTCAACCGACTCCATTATAACTATTACAAAATCAGGTACTTACTCAATTGAAGTCACTATTGATGACTGCGTTTTGACTGATACTGTTGTTGTGGTTATGCCGCCCGATGCTCAAAATCAAGTGCCAATACTGAGGGGGGATACCAGTTTATGTGATGGTAAAAAAATTGAACTCTCTGCGGCTACAATACCAGGTCAATATGTTTGGTCAACAAGTGAAACGACACCTAAAATAATGGTGAGTAAAACAAACAACTATACTATAACAATCACCAATCGTTGTGGTACATACAACGATGCTACGGATATAGTATTCAAAAAATGCGCTTGTAATGTCTATGTGCCGAATGCTTTTTCGCCGAATAATGATGGTGTGAATGACGAGTTGCAAGTTTTTTGGGGCTGCGATTTCAATTATAAAATCAAACGTTTTCAGGTTTTTAATCGTTGGGGTGGTCCCGTTTTTTCATCTCATGATACAAACGATATTCGTTGGGATGGGCAAATAAATGGTCAAGTATTGCCAATAGGCGTCTATGTCTGGTTTTTAGAATATGAATTTGAATTAGACGGGCAGGTAAAAAATGTGATAGAATCTGGAAATTTTACAATCATGCTTTAAATTTTGAATTTTCATGAAAAAACACATCATAACAAGCATTTTTATTGCTTTTTTATCCTTTTTACTGAGTGGTCAAAACGGTAATGTACTCCATTGTGGTTTTCCAACAGATAGTATTTCAATAAAAAAGATGGAGCAGATTGATGTGAATTTAAGACAAAACCTTAATAATATTTCCTCACGTAGCACCATTATTATTCCAATCATAGTTCATATTGTAAAAGCTACATCCGATGAAGTCATCAGTGACGAAACCATATTTTCCCAAATAGATATTTTGAATCGAGATTTCAATGCCCAAAATGCCGACTTGAATAAAGTGCCAACAGAATTTAAAAAACATATCGCTTCATCGAATATTCGTTTTTGTCTGACCAATAAAGATACAAACGGCAATGCCACTACGGGCATTATCAGAGTAAGAACCGAGGTCTATGTCATTGGCTTAAAAGACAGTCTTTTTGATACAAAAACCAGTGGTAGCACCGCTTGGAATCCTGACAAATTCCTCAATATTTGGGTGGCTAATACAGGAGATTATATCACAGGCATTGGCAGTTATCCAAATTTAGTACCTGCCTACAAAAGCGGCATTATTGTTCATCCACGCTATTTTGGCAAAAATAAGACATCAAAATTTGGATTGGGTAGAGTGGCTGTTCATGAAGTAGGACATTATTTAGGGCTTTACCATATTTGGGGCAAAACGAATGATACCATATGCGAAACAGGAGATGAAGTTGCTGACACACCCCCTCAGTTATACGCTCATTCGGAGTGTCCAAGTTACCCACAATATTCATGTGGGCAATCCAGTATGTTCATGAATATCATGGATTATGTAAATGACCCATGTATGTTGATGTTTACAGAAGGGCAAATGCAGCGTATGTTAGCGACAATTTTAACCTATCGAAGAGGCCTACTTAATTCAGATGTCTCTTGTATTGTTGATTCAAATAAAGACGTTGCGTATTTAGTATATCCTAACCCAACTACATCAGGTCAAATCAAAATAAATTGGAAAATCAACAACAATACTGAGGGGGGTATAATTCGTTTGTTCAATTATCAAGGACAACTGATAATTCAGCGTCCTGTTTTAGCTCATATTAATGAGTTAACTTTAGATTTGCTTGGCATTTCGAATGGATTGTATTTATTATCAATTGAAATTCCTCACAAAGACATTTTTCTTCAAAAAATCATTATTCTGAATTAAAGTTTCAAACGAAATTTTAAAATGCACCATTTTTAAAATATTTTTTTAGTAAATTTAAAATGAAATACTTCTACATTCTTTAAACTTCAAGCATTTTTAACTCGGATTAGGAACAAATAAAGCGTTTTAGGTGTTATTTAGACATCATTTAAATAAGATTAATTAAAGTCGTTTTGAGAATTGCTAATAAACTATTAATTTTGTAAAAATTTTTAAGCTATAAAAATGAGTGTAGAAGCAGCAGTACAGCCAATCATTTTGACGCAAGGTGCGGTCAATCAATTAAGAACCATTTTAACGGAACAAAATATACCGACACAATACGGTCTTCGTGTAGGCGTTAAGGGTGGCGGGTGTTCAGGTTTCTCGTATGTGATGGGATTTGATGAACCTAAAGAAGGGGACGACACTTTCGAAATCAATGGTATAAAGGTTTTCATGCAAAAATCTCATGCTATCTACTTGCTTGGCATGGAGATTGATTTTGTAGAAGGATTGAACAATCGCGGTTTTTCATTCACTAATCCGAATGCTAAAGAATCTTGCGGTTGTGGCACTTCATTCTCGGCTTAAAAGCCGATTCGCCCTTTTTTTAAGAGCGACAATTCAATTGGTAAGTTTATGTATAAGTATAAAATCTCGTCTCCCGTTTTCGGGAACGGGATTTTTCTTTTATGGGATATTTTAAAAACAAAAAAGAATAACAGGAAGTCGAATGAAATGTTAATTTTAAAACAAATTAAGTTAAATATTTTTAATTAAAATAAATTGTTTTAAATTTGTTTCAACTTATAATCTCTATGAGATTAAACTATACCGAGAAGCTGCTTTTTTATAAACCTTTGAAACGAAATATGGTTTCAATTCCTTTCTATAATTCCATTGCAGCGGGTTTTCCATCACCTGCGGACGACTCTATATGGAAGAAAAATTAGACCTAAACCGTTTTCTTATCAAAAACCCTTCGGTTACATGTGCTTTATATTTCATGCGTAAAGATACATTATTTTTTAGCGATTATTTATGATCACCTACTTACTTAAAAAATGATAGATCAAGGTGACGAGATATTCATAATCTCTATTTATAAACCCACTTTCCCACAAAAAACAACGGCGATACTGAGGGGTATCGCCGTTGCCGTATAGAGCATATTTTATTTTAATTCAACAATTCATATATGCCTGCAATGCCTTGACCACCGCCAACGCAAGCCGTCACCATACCATATTTTTTCTCTTGCCGACGCAATTCGTTGAATAACTGAACCGATAGCTTCGCACCTGTACAACCGAGCGGATGACCGAGCGCAATCGCTCCACCATTCACATTCACGATGTCTGGATTTAAGCCTGCTTCTTGAATGACAGCCAAAGCTTGAGCAGCAAAGGCTTCATTGAGTTCAATCAAATCCACTTTGTCAAGCGTTAAATTGGCTTGTTTTAAGGCTTTTGGAATGGCTGCACAAGGTCCGATGCCCATAATAATAGGCTCAACACCACCCACTGAACACGATACCAAACGTGCAATCGGCTTCACATTCAATTGCTTCAACATAGATTCAGAGACTATCAAAACAAACGCCGCACCATCCGATGTTTGAGAAGAATTGCCTGCCGTCACAACGCCAGTCATAGAAAAAGCAGGACGCAATTTGAGCAACCCCTCAGTAGTGGTGTCGCGGCGAACGCCTTCATCGGTATCTACGACAGCCGTTTTAGTTGTCCGTTTATCATTCGCAACAAATACTTCCTCTACCGTAACGGGGACAATTTCACTTTTAAATTTACCTGCATCAATAGCCGCCGCTGCTTTAGCATGGCTTTTGGCTGAATATTCGTCTGCTTGTTGACGGCTGATATTGAATTTTTTCGCAACGGCTTCCGCTGTCAAGCCCATGCCGACAACATAATCGGGCGTATCACGCGCCACTGAATAAGCGGGCGCGAGTTTATAGCCTGTCATCGGAATCATACTCATGCTTTCAGCACCACCAGCCACGAAGCAATCGCCCATGCCAGCCCGAATTTTAGCTACAGCAATAGCGATAGCTTCCAAACCTGAAGCGCAATAACGATTGATAACAAACCCAGGCACTTCCTTACCGAGCGCACGAAGGGAAATCTGACGACCCACTTGCAAGCCTTGCTCACCTTCGGGATTAGCGCAACCGACGATGACATCGTCCACTTGTTTAGGATCTACTTCAGGCACTTGCGCCATGAGGTGTTTGATGATGTCAACCGCCAAATCATCGGAGCGATAATTTCTAAAACCACCACGTCCTGCTTTACCTATTGCCGACCGATAGCCAGCTATTATATATGCTTCTTGCATTTTATTTTTAATTTAAATTTTATTACTAACAAATTGATATTCAACACATTATATATCATATTCCTAATTCCTAATGCCTAATTCCTAATTCTCTTAATTCCTCAAAGGCTTATTATTCGTCAACATATATTGAACGCGCTCCAATGATTTTTGCTCACCGCAAAGGCTCAAAAATGCTTCGCGCTCTACATCTAAAAGGTATTGCTCACTCACTCGCTGTGCACCCGTGAGGTCGCCGCCACAAAGGACATAAGCCACTTTTTTAGCAATTTTGATGTCGTGTTCGCTGGCATAATTGCCCAATTGAAGTGAATGAGCCGCTACGTAAAGGGCAGATAAACCAGTTCTACCGAGCACTAAAATGTCTTTGCGTGGTTGCTTTTGGACATAGTTTTCAGCCAATTGCAAGGCTTTTTTCTTCGCTTCAGCTATATTTCTATCTTTATTTAATACAACAAAATCTTTCTCATGCGTCAAATAACCAAGGTTAAATGCCTCATGAGCTGAAGTCGCTACTTGAGCCGTTGAGATAGTTTTGAATTTTTCGATGAGTATATTTATCTGAACATCGCCTTCGTGGAATGTATCGCTTGCGCGCACAGCAAATTCTTTAGTGCCTCCGCCGCCCGGTATCAAACCAACGCCAACTTCTACCAAACCGACATAACTCTCAGCCGCCGCTGCCACTGCATCAGCGTGCATCGAAAACTCGCAACCACCACCAAATACATAGCCTTGTGTAGCAATCACGACAGGAATTGCTGAATAGCGCAACTTCATAGACGTATCTTGGAAAAACTTAATGGCATAATTCAACTCATCCCATTCTTGCTGATAAGCCAACATCGCAATCATCATTAAATTGGCACCGACCGTAAAATTTGTCGCATTATTACCAATCACTAAGGCTTTCCAACCTTCTTCTTCTGCAATTTTGATTGAATCATTGATACCCCTCAGTACACCTTCGCCAATTGAGTTGGCTTTGCTTCTAAATTCTAAACATAAAACGCCATCGCCAATATCGTGCAAGACAACTTCTGGATTTTCATAAACAGGTTTTTTATCGCGATAATTATCAAAAACTATAAACTCGCCTGCACCTGGCATTGGCTGATACGATTTTGTTTGAATATCATAATACTTTTTAACACCATTTTCAGATTTATAAAAACTGGTAAATCCAGCAGCTATCATCTCTTTCACCCAAGCCGAAATTTGTTGACCATCCGCTTCCGCAGCAGCGACCCCCTCAGTAATGCCGATGACATCCCAATATTGGAAAGGTCCCAAATCCCAAGCAAAACCAGCACGGAGGGCGTCATCAATAGCATATAAACTATCAGAAATTTCAGGTACGCGATTGCTCACATACGCGAACAAACCTGATAGCGACCGACGGACTAACTCGCCACCTTTATCAGTATGTTTGAACAAAGCTCGCAAGCGATTCGGCAATTCCTCAATCTGTTTGGCAACGCCCAATGAAGCCAATTTTGACCTTTCAGAAGGCGCATATTCAAGCGTTTCGAGGTTGAGAGCTAAGGAAATAGGGCGACCAGAGGCATCTTTTTCAGCTGTCCGTTTATAAAAACCTTGACCTGATTTATTGCCGAGAAATTTATTATCCAATAAAAATTGCTGATATTTAGGGATTTCAAACGATGAAGCCTGTTCATCATTTGGGCAATTCGTCTTGATTCCTTTGATGACATTCGACGCCGTATCATGCCCCACCAAATCACCTAATTTGAATGTACCTGTCTTCGGGCGACCCATCGGAGGACCCGTCAAAGCATCTACATCTTCTATGGTCAAACCAATTTCAGTAGTCAATTGATATATTTTCGCCATCGCATATACACCTACGCGATTGGCGATAAATGCAGGCGTATCCTTGCATAAAACCGTTTGTTTACCCAAAGTACGGTCGCCATATTGCATAAAAAAGTCGATGACTGAGGGGTCGGTCTCAGTGGTCGGAATGATTTCCAAGAGACGCATATAGCGCACAGGATTGAAAAAATGCGTTCCACAAAAATGCTTTTTGAAATCCTCGGAGCGACCTGCCGCCATCATATTGATAGGAATGCCAGAGGTATTTGAAGAAATCAAAGTGCCTGGTTTGCGGTATTTTTCAACTTTTTCAAACACCTGTTGCTTAATATCCAAACGCTCAACGACAACTTCGATAATCCAATCGCATTCAGCGATTTTGGGCATATCGTCGTCAAAGTTACCCGTTGTGATGCGGCTCGCAAAAGCTTTGTCATAAAGCGGTGCGGGCTTGGATTTGATAGCCGTATCGAGTGCAGCATTAACGATGCGGTTGCGCTCTTTCGGGTTTTTCTTTTGGTCTTCGGTGAGGTCAAAAGGAACAATATCGAGCATCATTACCTCCAAACCCACACCTGCCAAATGGCACGCTATGCCGCTGCCCATCAATCCTGAACCTAATACCGCTACTTTTCTAATTCTACGAGAAATCATATTTACTATTTATTTTATTGTTAAAATATTGGCTTTCAACCTTTTGTGTATTTAAATATAATCAATCAGCGAATATTCGCTAAATTTAAGCAAAGTTAAAACAATTGTGAAAGTAAAAAAGTTTTTTATAAATTTTTATAAAAATACTGGGGGTGCTTCAATTCAATGAAGCACCCCCTCAGTATTTTTATGAAAATAATTTTATTTCAAAATAGATAATTTCAATTCAAAGCCAGGCAAAACATCTTCACCAGAAAGGACATCGGTATCAAAATTTTCAAAAATAGAAATAGGGCGATTGGGGCGATAAACGTAGGCTTTTCCGCCGATTCTATCCAATAACCAAGCTAATCGCACACCATTTTCGATATATTCATCCATTTTTTCTTTTAATTCTTTCAATGAATCATCAGATGAGGAGCGCAATTCGATGACAAAATCAGGTGTAATACGGGCAAAACGCCGCTTTTCTTCTTCAGGCAAATCATTCCAGCGTTCATTCAAAATCCATGATACATCAGGCGAAAGAGTTGCCCCATTTTGGATTTTGAAACCTGTAGAAGAATCAAAAGCCTTGCCCCTATGAGTCTGTCGATTCCAAGTGCCAACCTCTAAGCAGACCTCGAAATTATAATTGCCTGTTTCTGAATTAGTTGGTTGCATAACTATAATTTTCCCATGTTTGTTTTTTTCAATACGATACTGACTGTTCTCACGGCAGAATTGGTAAAATTCCTCGTCGCTCATTGGTTGAACAGTTTTCAATTGTATTGTTGCCATTATCATAGATTTTATTATCAAAATTACAACAAATATAAATTTTTAAAACATTCCAATTATTTCAAAATAGATAATTTCAATTCAAAGCCTGGCAAAACATCTTCCCCAGAAAGGACATCGGTATCAAAATTTTCAAAAATAGAAATAGGGCGATTGGGGCGATAAACGTAGGCTTTTCCACCGATTCTATCCAATAACCAAGCTAATCGCACACCATTTTCGATATATTCATCCATTTTTTCTTTTAAATCTTTCAATGAATTATCAGATGAGGAGCGCAATTCGATGACAAAATCAGGCGTAATACGGGCAAAACGCCGCTTTTCTTCTTCAGGCAAATCATTCCAGCGTTCATTCAAAATCCAAGACACATCAGGCGAAAGAGTTGCCCCATTTTGAATTTTGAAACCTGTAGAAGAATCAAAAGCCTTGCCCATATGAGTCTGTCGATTCCAATGAGTGACTTCGTAAGATACTTCGTTGTTATAATTGCCTGTTTCTGAATTAGTTGGTCTTGTTACTGAACGATAGATTTTTTTAATATGAATTTTCGAGTTTTGCATACATTGATAATGGTATCAATAATGTTAAAAATAAGCTCAATAAGTTGT
>JAYTUY010000002.1:0-9318 GCA_043744275.1 Saprospiraceae bacterium | reverse complement strand
AAAAATTAAAAAAATAATTATTTGTTAATATAACAACAAATTATTTTTAATAAAATTCATAAAATATTTATAATCAATATTTTATGAATAGATTTAATCACTCAATTCAATCATACCCTAATTCTATAAAATTAAATAAATTGATTAAAAATTCAAAAAACTGTGACATCCCTTTTATATACGATAAAGATAGTTAATGTGTTCAGGGTTTTGGTGATTTTTTAGTGATATTTTTATATACAAAAATAAGTTCATTATTTTTTACCATTTTTTTACAAAAAAAATGCGAACTATTGATGTACAATAATTCGCATTTTGAGTAAAACCTTAACGTTTTAATTCAATAATTTTTCCATTTCTTTTTCTAATGAAACGCCTGCTTGAGATATTGCCGCTATTTTGCCACTTTTATCTATTAGAAACTGTTGCGGGATGGCTTGTACATTATAGAGTGCAGCCGCTTGGCTTTGCCAAAATTTCAAATCGCTGACGTGGTATTCCCAATCCAACCCATCTTGCTTTATGGCATCCATCCATTTCTGACGATCTTTATCCAACGAGACGTTGAAAACTGTAAATCCTTTGCTTTTATAGCGATTATAAGCCGCCACTACTGAGGGGTTCGCTCGGCGGCAAGGTCCACACCAGCTTGCCCAAAAATCGAGCAACACGACTTTACCTTTCAAATCAGATAGTTTATACACCTTTCCTTCTGGATTAGCCATGACAATATCGGGTGCAGGTTGACCAACTGCTATTGAAGTAGTGCCTGCTTTTTGCATTTCTACTTGATTTTGAAATGATGCTAATGTTTTTTCATAATCCTTTGCATATGGACTATTTGGATAGGTTTCATTCAATTTTTTAGAAATTGATTTATGAAAATCTAAATATTCTGCTCCTGCAAAATCCTGTACTTGCAAGGCTATGAGCATACTTAAAAGTGGGTTTTTCGCTTCTTCTATTACCTTTTTAATATCAGCAGTGGTTTTCTTTCCACTGATGGCATCACCGAATGTTTTGAGATATGTTTCAGTATCTTCCGAACCACTGACGGTATATTCAGTCCGTTTCAAAAGTGCCAAATCAGTTTCTACTTTCACCTTTTTTTCAGTGCCATTGAAAACAAAATTCATTTGTTTTTGACCAATTCGAATGCGATAAATCCCAGCTTTAGCACCATCGGGCAATTCTATTTTGAAATTGCCACTGCCATCAAAAGTGACTTTTGAAATGGCTAACACTTGGCTCATCATCACTTCTTCAAAAATGCCTTCCAGATTAGCTGCATTTTTTACGGTTCCTGATATGACTGACCCTTTTTGCTGACAGGCTGCAAAAAATAGGGTTGCGAATAAGAGAACAAAGAATTTCTTTTCCATTTAGAAAAATTTAGAAGTTCATTAATCTTAAATTGACTAAAAAAAGTAAAAACCATTGACGCCAATACCCGCCTTGACTGAATCTTTCAAGATTTTGCTGGATGGATCGAAGATATAAATAGAACTTGCCACTGAAAAATTCTTAGCGTCACCGCAGTAAAGATAACCATTTTTTGTATCAAAACCCAAGCTATAAGGGTTACTTAAATACGGTTGAGTTATAAATACTGAGGGGGGGGTAGCACCAAAGTTCAAAATATCTTTTTTGTAAATTTTGTTTGTAGCTACATAATAAAGAGTGTTGCCAGTAGCATCTTTTGTCAGTGAAGAGGCATATTTAGGCACATCAAAAGAATATTCCACTTTTTCATTCCTAATTTTTATCAATTTCCCACTTTCAGTTTTATCGAAATAGCTACCGCATAGCACCCACACATCGCCATTGGCATCTTGTACGATACTATTGGGTCCTAATCCCACCTGAATTTTAGTAGAAACTGAATCATTCGCCGTTTCAATAATCGCTACTGTAGAGTCTTTTCCAAAACCACCACCATTAAGAACCCAAATCCGAGAGCCAATGCGCAACATTTTGTCAGCTCCTTTGCCTGTTGGTACTGTTTTGGCAACCGTTTTAGTGGCATAATCAAATACTTTAACGCTGCCTGTCAATCCATCCGCTCCCCAATCGGTCACGTAAGCACTCGTATTATTAATACTTAAAAAATTGCGTGGGTAATTGAATCCAGTAACAGTTGATGCAGATTGAAAAGTTTTATAGTTTACCACCACCAATTTGTTGGCATTATTGACTACTAAATATGCTGTGTCGCCTTTAAAACTCATTGATTGGAGAATATTGCCGATAGCCGCACCATTGTTGGCTTTGGCGAATATATCATTTTGGATACCACCGATAGTTCTGTTATAAAAATCGACTGTACCTGTTCCATTTTGAAAAGGTCCTTCATTGGTTATAAAAACACCATTGGCATAATTATCAGCAGGCGTTTCATCCGTTGGATTGCATGCATTAAATAAGATAGTCAAAGCTAAGAGTTTGACCCAAGCGTTCATTTTGAATAATTCCATAATTATGAATTAAAATTTTTATGTGAAAAAGAATTTTATACGTTTTATGAAAACGAAAAAACTCAATGAAGGGTAGGAAATGGTCATTTAAACCAATGCGTAAAGCGTTGATTCCCAATTATTTCAGTAAAACATATTCTCCATGCTCTTGAAATAGACGGTCATAATATTTCCATTCTTCACCTATTTTCTCGTAGGCACCGAATCGATGGATATTGGCAGGTCTTCTGACTCAATCGCCTTTTATCGCCTTCCCAAACACCCCCCTCAGTAAAAGACGGATTTTCAGTGACATTTTGATAAAAAGTTTATTTTGAAATCCATAAAAATGCTTGAATTTCAAAACGATATTACAGCTGCGAGAACAGTTCGAGATTCAAACTCAATTCCCTTTTAAAACCTCAAACGATGAGGTTACCAAAATCGCTGCAAAGGTAGAATTGTTTTTTAATAATCATAATTTTATAAAGAAGTAATTGTCTGCATAAAAAAAGCCTTAATTGCGTTTCCACAATCAAGGCTTTTTTTTAATTTACGAAATATTGAAAATTTATTTCGCAAATGTTCGAATGATGTAAGTATTGTCAATTGGATGAACATAACTCCATTTCATGGTTGTACTGGTCAATTCCATGATGTCAATTTCAAGTGCAAAATTAGTTTCCGTTAAAATAACTTTTTTCTTTTCAGTGCCAGAAAAAGCCCATCTACCAGTAGTTGTTTGCTCCGCTGTTGCATCACATTTTGTAGAGCCTTCATCAAAAGTGGCTTTACCATCTGTACCGAATGCGAATGTGTTATCAGTTTCACATTCTTCATGATTTGGGTAACTATCAGTGCCTGCGGTTGTTTCAGCCACCATTTTCCATTTACCTGAAGTTAAGAAAGTTTGATTGTCGGGAGCTAAGGTTTGAGTTTCTTCTTTTTTGCACGAAGCAAAAGTAATGAGCCCAGCAGAAGCCAGAAGCAGCATGTTTTTTGAGAACATAATTATTAATTTTTAATGGTTAAAGAAAAAATATAAAATTGAAGTACAGAATCCAATGAAGAGCATTTAAAACTTAGAATTTGTATTCACGAGGTTTTCTAAATTCAAGTTTAATGCCAATGTTTTACCATATAAAACATAACTTTATTGCGTTACATTTTTTTACTTTAATTACTTTTTATTAAAATGTATAAAGACTATTTTATCAATACTCTAAATACCTAACAAGGTTTTTGAAAAAAAAACCATAAATATTTCAACATTTCCCTTGATTTTTCTTCTATCTCAAAACAAGAAGTATATTTGTTAAGCAATTTTTTAAAAAACCTAATCCATTATGTCTTCTCACAATCATAAATTAAATGCAGCAGGTCTGCTTATTACTTTAGGAATCGTTTATGGTGATATTGGTACCTCTCCACTCTATGTAATAAAAGCCATTATTGGTGAAGAAAAAGTAACCCCCGAATTAATATATGGCGGTATTTCTTGCATCTTTTGGACACTGATGATTGTCACCACTTTCAAATATGTTTACCTCGCACTCAACGCCGATAATAGAGGTGAAGGCGGCATATTCGCCCTATATGCTCTTGTCCGCCGCTATCGAGCGCGTTGGATTATCTTTCCAGCACTCATCGGTTGCGCCGCATTGATAGCGGATGGATTTATTACGCCGCCGATTTCGGTTTCCTCTGCCATTGAAGGTCTAAAACTCTACAAACCTGACTTGAATACGGTGCCGATTGTTCTGGCAATCATTGTTGCGTTATTCTCTATTCAACAGTTCGGGACTAATTTTATAGGCAAATGGTTTGGTCCAGTCATGCTCACATGGTTTACGATGATAGGCGTGTTGGGCTTGCTTCAAGTTTTTCAACATCCGTCTATTTTGAAAGCTCTCAACCCCATGTATGCCATTAATTTGATAGCCAATTATCGGGGTGAGCTTACTCATATACATGGCTTTTGGATACTCGGTTCTGTATTCCTTTGCACAACTGGTGGCGAAGCACTTTACACAGATTTAGGTCATTGTGGTAAAGAAAATATCAGAATCAGTTGGCTTTTCGTCATTTCATGCTTGCTTTTAAGCTATTTTGGGCAAGCAGCATACATATTGACTCAACATGAAGGTCATGTATTTGAGGGCAAAAGCACATTTTATGCCCATGTACCCGACGATTTTTTGCCCTACGTCATCGGTATTGCCACTGCATCGACCATTATCGCGAGTCAGGCACTCATTAGTGGCGTCTTTACATTAGTGAATGAAGCCATGAAATTAAAGCTTTGGCCCAACATGAAAGTCAACTATCCAACTCAAATGAAAGGGCAAATTTATATACCCAGCATCAATTGGTTTTTGATGTTCGGTTGTATTTCAGTGGTTCTCATTTTCAGAGAAGCCACTAAAATGGAAGCTGCTTATGGGTTGGCTATCGTGTTTGATATGCTCATGACTTCCGCCTTATTGCTTCATTATATGCACATGAAACGCCAATCTATGATTAAAATAGTCGCCATAGGAGCTTTATTTTTCATGATTGAACTCAGTTTTTTGGTTTCAAACATGATTAAATTTACGCACGGCGGCTGGTTCAGTGTCATGATAGCGATGGTCTTATTTTTCTGTTTATATATGTGGTTTAGAGCCAAGAAGTTGCGCAGTAAACACACCAGTATTGTCGATATTGATCGATATATTCCCATGTTCAAAGATTTGATGAACGACGATACTATCCCTAAAGAAGCCACCAATCTCGTTTACATGGCAATGTCAGGGAGCGAAAAACAGCTTGATTCTAATATCATTTATTCAATTTTCAAAAAACGCCCCAAACGAGCAGATATTTACTGGTTTGTGCACGTCGATATTAGCGATGATCCATTTGTGAAACAATATAAAGTGACGCCTATTATTCCTGGCAAAGTGTTTTTCGTTCGATTGAAGTTTGGTTTTAAAGTAGAACATAAAGTAAACCGCATGTTTTCAACCATCGTGCATGAACTTCAAGCCACAGGTGAAGTGGATGAACTGAGCCATTATCCAAGCCTTAGAAAACATCAACTACTCGCCGATTTTAAATTTATATTGGTCAATAGCCGCGTTTCGGTTGACGAATTCATTAGCCCTTTCAATCAATTTGTCATTCGGGTATATCGCCTTCTTAAAAAATTGAGCCTTCCCACGCATGAAGATTTTGGACTCGAACTATCGAATATAGAAACAGAAACAGTGCCCATCAATATTGGCAAAGCTGTGGATATGAAAATGCAGCGGGAGTAATTTTTCAAATATTCTTTGGTTTGTTACAATTGAAAAAAGGGTATAATTACTGAGGGGGGTCAGGATTATACCCTTTTTCTATCTTCGCCCATCATTTATTTAATACCCTATTGGTGTAAAATATCCACGCATTGGTCGTTTATAACCTTGCATTCATCAGAGGTGACGAATTTTTTACTTTCCTTTTTAGTTTACTTGCTATGAATATTTAAATCACTTTCTTTAAAAAATTCTATAAAATTATGGAAAACCTTATTCATTATTGGTGGGTGCCGGTGATTATCATCTGCATACTCGCTTACCGCATTATTTTCCAATTGATGGGCATCGTCATTGTACCCGAAGATAAAATTGGTTTAGTTACTAAGAAATTTGTCTTGTTTGGAGACAAAAGAGAGCTTCCTGCTGGTAGAATCATCGCTACTGAGGGGGAAGCAGGCTATCAGGCGCAGACTTTGCCTCCGGGCTTGCACTTTTGGAAATGGATTTGGCAGTTTGAAGTAACATTACAACCGCTTACAATTATCCCTTCTGGTCAAATCGGTTTGATAGTTGCCAAAGGTGGTGCTGAGTTGGCAAAAGGGCGTGTATTAGCGCATTCAGTTCCGTCCGATTCTTTTCAAGATGCTGAAATGTTTCTACAAAATGGCGGTCAAAAAGGTCGTCAAGCTGCCATTATTACAGCAGGTACTTACCGAATCAATACGTTTTTATTTGAAATCGTGCTGGCTGAAATGACTAAAATTGAAGAAAATAAAGTGGGTATCATCACCACTCTCGACGGTGAACCACTCGATCAAGGTCAAATCGCAGGGCATGATGTCACGAGCCACAACAACTTTCAAGACGCCGATGTTTTTTTGAAAAATGGCGGACGCAGGGGTTTGCAACAACAAATCGTACTCGCGGGTATGTATATTTTTAACCCTTGGTTTGTACAAGTGGAACAAGTGGATATGGTGCAAATACCAATTGGGTTTGTCGGTGTTGTCAACTCATATGTAGGTCCCGACGGTAACGACGTGAGCGGTGACGACTTCAAACATGGCAATATTGTAGCGAAAGGGCATAAAGGCGTTTGGACTGAACCTCTGGGTCCGGGTAAATATCCATTGAATCCCTACACAATGAAGGTGGAAATAGTGCCGACAACCAATTTAGTACTCAACTGGGCAACCGCGCGAAATGAAAGCCACAACCTCGACCGTCATCTGTCAACTATTACTGTGCGCTCGAAAGACGGCTTCCCTTTCAACCTGGATGTCTCTCAAATTATCCATATTCCGAGTTTTGAAGCGCCTAAAGTGATAGCTCGATTCGGTACGATGATGAACTTGGTCAGTCAAGTATTGGAGCCAACTATCGGTAACTATTTCCGTAACTCAGCGCAAACGGCTGATGTCATTTCGTTCCTCACGCAGCGTAAAGAACGGCAGGATTCTGCTAAACAGCATATCAGCACGGTCTTGGAGCAATACAATGTGAAAGGCGTGGATACGCTCATAGGCGACATCGTACCGCCCGAATCCCTGATGAAAACCTTGACCGATCGTAAATTAGCAGAAGAGCAAAAAGTGACTTACGAAACTCAACGGATGGCGCAAGAGACTCGCCAAACCCTTGAAAAAGAAACTGCCGTTGCCGATATGCAAAAGCAAATCGTTGAAGCCCAACAAGGTGTACAAATTGCCGAACGCATTGCCGATGCTGCCGTGAAAAAAGCAAATGGTGAAGCGGCTGGTGTAAAAGTACAAGCGGAAGCAGAATCTCAACGCGTGAAACTCATTGCCTCAGCCGAAGCCGAAAAGCTCCGTGTGATGGGTAATGCTGAAGCCGAGCGGACGCGCATAACGGGTGAAGCCGAAGCCTCAAAAATCCTCGCTATCGGTAAATCCAATGCCCAAGCCTACGAAGAGCAAGTAAAAGCCATTGGTGGCAATGGTTTTGTTCAAATGAAAGTCGCTGAAATTATTGGCGAAAAAGGTGTCAAAATTATACCTGATGTGCTCATCACAGGCGGCGGCGAAAGCGGCGGCGGCGGTGTCATAGATTTACTCGGCTTGAAATTGCTCGAAAGCTGGGGTAAGGATAAAGGGAATAAATTGCCAGAAGCATAATTTTATAATTGAAAATTGAAAGTTGAGAATTGAAAGTTAGGAATAATTTTCAATTTCAATTTTCAATTTTCAATTTTACAAAATATGGGCTTAATCGAATGGTTATTTGAAAGAAACAATCCACATCCTATTGGAGAAATAAATGATAGGCAAAAGCCTGAGAAAGGAGAGCCAGTCAATTGGTGGCTTTTAATTATTGGTCAAATTTTCTTTTGGGGAATTGTCTATATTGTATCAAAAATGTCGTTTTTTGAAGGAAAAATGGATTGGATACTTATCAAAAGTGGCTTTTTCATTTTGTATTTACTTATTGCTTACCATTTGGATATTCAGCCAGATTATGATAATATTGGCTGTCTCGGCGGCATTTTTGATCATCCTTTTCGCTATAGCGATGATATTAATCGCCATTTAATTTTTTTAAAAATTATCCTTTCTCCAGGGTATATCATGGCGGGCAGTTTTGTTGAATTGAAAAAAATTATTGTTTGAAAATTAAACATAGTTCTCATAGAAAAAGCTATGTGTCCTATGTGAACTTATGTGTAACAAAAAAGAAATCTGCGTCAAAAACGCTTTTTTACTGAGGGGGGTAACACTCAAAATGAACACCATTTTCTACAAAATATGCGTCGCCAAACCATCAATACTTATTTGATTTTTCTCTTTCCAATATGCCTCAATCGGTTCATTTTTAGTCCAGATAGTGAGCCTATCACGCTCCTCTTGAAGCTCATAAATGGGCACACCGAAGCCACATGAGGTTTGAACGGACTCAATATGCAACACAATAATTTGACGTCCGCCCGAATAATTAGGAAAATTAGAATGTAGCTCTTGCCATCTCACGCTATCCTTTTTCACTACTTCGCCTTGACCATAAAGTCTTAAAATCAAGGGTTTTTCAGTGAAGCTACAAAACATAAAAGTCATGCGCCCATTCTGCTGTATATGTGCTGCCGTTTCATTACCGCTGCCCGTGAGGTCAAGATATGCCACCGTTTTGTTATCCAAACAACGAAAGCTATCCGTTCCTTTGGGCGATAAATTCACTCGCCCTTCATCAGGAGCTGAGGCAGTGAAAAACATTTTTTGTTCAGCAATAAAATCTTTGATATTGTCTGTTAAAGATTCGAAAAATTTTGCCATTTGTAGGAGTATATTTTATGGATTTTTAAAACAATTCTAACTAAACTTTCTCATTTTTAATAGGCAAATTTATATCATTTAGAATAAATACCTACTCTTTTTTCGACAGTTATACCCCCTCAGTAAAAAGCCCCTGCTCGGGTGGTGCAAGGGCTTTTTACTGAGGGGTATTTAATTTAAGAATTATTTTTAATAGGCTTACTTAATTCAAGTTGCTAGTTAAGAAAAAGGTCGGACACCGTGGAAAAAGATAACTTAGAGGTGCTAAACAAAAAGTACCGCCAAGATGTCCGACAAAGT
>JAYTUY010000001.1:0-9326 GCA_043744275.1 Saprospiraceae bacterium | reverse complement strand
TTAAAAGGGCTAAAGCAACTCAATCTAAACATAAATTAAATTCATCTTGAATTACCAATATTTAATTTATTCCTAATTTAACAAAGTCAAGTTAGGTTTTTCATAAAATAAAAGCCGCTTCGGAATCAAATCTGAAGCGGCTTTTATTTAAAACAAAAAGTTTTATTATTTAATGATACTATTAAGAACTTTGTCTTCGATTTTCACTTTGTACTTTGCAGAGAGCTCGTTCATCCATTGTTTTTCCAAAAACTCTTGATAATCGGCTACGACAAATCCCCTTGCTTCTTTCAAAGATTTCACACCAGCGGGCATTATTTTTTCAATTTTCATGAAATGCCACGTTTTATCTGCTGGATTTTGCTCAAATTTTGTCATACTACCCACCTTAAATGGGATAGATTCAATGGATTTGCTTTTACCTTTTTCAGCAGTATCTTCACTGAATGAAAGAATTTCTTTTTTCTTATTAAATTTTTTCAACACCTCAACATTCGAATTTTTTTCAGCAAATGAGCGAATATTATCCAACTCAGTTTTGACAGAATCGGCTACCGAATAAGTAATGACTTGAGCACGCTCATCCCATTTATATTTGTCTTTATGCGCATTATGGAATTTTTCAAGACCCACAGTATCCAATGAGGCTTTGTCCCATACATTCATTTTGATGGCTTCAAATAATAGTATGCCTTCTTCGTATTCACGCATAAGATTTTTAAAATCGCTGTATTTTTTTTCTAATTGTGTTTCTTCAAAAGCCAGTGCTTGCTCAACAACATATTCATCGTACAAAGTGCGAGTTATTTGTCCCAAATCATTTTTCATGCCAGCTCCATAGCCCAATCGACGATTGGCATTGATAACCAAGTGCGTTGAAAAATCATTGGTCGAAATAGATTTATTGCCCATTTTAAAAAGCTCAGCTTTATTCAAATTAGCTGGATTTTTCCAACTAAATGTAAGGAAAGTTGAGTCCAAAGCAGCAATATATGCCTTCAATACTGAGGGGTCTTCCTTGAAATTATTCTCCCGCTTGATTCGCTCTACCATAGCTTGCTTGGCTAATTCAAAACGACTATCTTGCTGAATCCTCGCTTTCAAACGGCTTTTCATCACATCCATCGACTCTATTCCCTTGCGGTTGAGGCGTTTGATGATGTGCCAACCGATGCTGGATTCAATCGGTTTAGAATAATCACCATCTTTAGCCAGGTTAAAAGCGGCATCTTCAAAGACTAATTCATAGCGACCTATACCAAACAAGCCCAAATAACCTCCACGCTGAGTAGAATTGCCATCGTCAGATAAAGTTTGAGCCATTGTTTCAAAGTTGGCACCTTTTTTCAACTCATTGTAAATACTATCAATGCGTTGCTTAGCAAAAGGTTGGTCAACGCCTTCTTTTGACTTCCTTATCATGATATGTGCTGCTTCCATTTCTCCTCGTGCAGGACGTTCAGCATTGATTTTCAGAATATGATAACCGAGTGGGGAGCGTACAATATCGGATGTTTTGCCAACAGGTGTTTTATAAATAGCATTTTCAAGCGCATAAAAACCATCGGGAAGTAATGCTGTCAAATAACCAAGATAACCGCCACTTTTTTGAGTATTGACATCTTGAGAAACTTCTTTAGCCAAACTTTCAAAATTGCTACCATTATCAAGTTTGGTTTTAATGATTTTGGCTTGAGTGTAAGCCGCTGCCGTATCGTTTCTATCAATTAGGAATAAAATATGGCTGATGCTTATATCTTTTTGAACACGGTCGTAAGCTTCTTTCACCAATTTATCTGTCACCTCTTTATCCGTCAAATAGCTATCCGCCAATTGACGCCGATAGCCAGCCAACTCTTCTTTAAGCGAAGCGATGGTATCGAGCTTCATATCTTTAGCCCGAGCCACTTTCATTTTGAATTTAGTATAGAGGTCGAGATATTCATCCACAGAAGCGCGGGTGAAATCTGCTTTGGTACCGTTGGTTTTGGTATAAATGTAATTGAATTCGGAAAGCAGAACTGGAGCGCCGTTAACGGTAAAAAGTACGGGGTCGTTTTGTCCAAAAGATTTTACACCAATAATGAATACAGTTAAAAAACAAAAGAGTAACTTTTTCATATTTTCTGACTTTGAAAACTGTTTTTTAAAGTGAAATAAAATTTACAATAAAACCATTAATTTTTAAAATGCTTTTTCGAGTAATAATTGAGTGTTGAGGGTTTTGATTTCAAGCAATCTTATGTTTCAAAAGAGATTTATTAACGTTTTTTAAACATAAAATTTTTTCAACTACTTAAAAAGCCCTACAAAACTACAATATTCGCTTGAAAAAAACACCCCCTCAGTAAACATTAAAGCACATACGAAGATGCCATCTAATACGATGATTTTTCTAATAACAAATATATGCAAATAAAAAAGGTGTGAAAAAAGAAAAACGCCGGTTTTGACACCGACGTTTTTTATAAAATAAGGTTAAAGAATTGTCAAAACTATTGCCTCAAAACTGAAATATTAAGTAATTGAATAATCAGTATTTAGCTGTCTAATATCTAAATGTCTATTTTCTAATATCTCCCTAATCACGCACCATTCAAATTCATTTTAATTTTTTTCTCCAAATCTGCCACCGTATCCTTGAAAATCAAATCAGTATCCATCAAATCCTGAACAGCGCGGCATGAGTGAATCACCGTAGAGTGGTCACGTCCGCCGAATTGTTCGCCAATAGCTTTCAATGAAGCATTGGTCATATTTTTTGCTAAATACATAGAGAGCTGACGAGCAATCACAATTTGCCGTTTGCGGGTTTCACCTTGCAATTTTTCAATAGGCACGTTTAAATGCTCCGCTACAATTTTTTTAATAAAATCAACGGTAATCTCTTTGTTTATATGTTGTACAAAATTCTTAATCACTTCTTTTGCTAAAACCATATCTATTTCACGACGATTTAACATCGCTTGAGCGATGAGAGAAATCAGAACACCTTCCAATTCTCTAATATTATTTTTGACATTATAACTAATAAACTCCGTAACGTCATTTGGTAATTCAACACCTTCTTGGGTCATTTTTGATTCCAAAATAGCCATACGAGTTTCCAAATCAGGCACTTGCAAATCTGCACTCAAACCCCATTTGAAGCGACTAATAAGACGCTCTTCCATGCCATCAAGGTCTTTAGGGGCTTTATCCGAAGTAAAAATAAGCTGTTTGCCCGTTTGATGAAGTTGATTAAAAATGTGGAAGAAAATCTCCTGTGTTTTCTGCTTGCCAGAAAGGAACTGAATATCATCTACAATGAGCACATCTATCATTTGGTAAAAATTCACCAAGTCATTCACAGCATTATTTTTAATGGCTTGAATCACTTGATTACCAAATTTTTCGCAAGAGACATAAAGCACGTTTTTAGATTCGTCCTTTTTAGTAATCTCATTGCCGATAGCTTGACCCAAATGCGTTTTTCCTAAACCGACTCCTCCAAATACGAATAGCGGATTGAAAGCCGTGCCACCCGGTTTTTTAGCGACCGCCATACCTGCCGAACGCGCCAAACGGTTGCAATCGCCTTCGATAAGACTATCGAAAGTGTAGTTAGGGTTGAGTTGTGGATCCACTTTGATGCGGCGAATGCCAGGGATGACGAATGGGTTTTTGATGTTATCAGCATCAAGGCTACCCGGACCACCAGATTCGTTGGTCATTTCTCTTTCTTTTGAGCGAAATACTGAGGGGGTGTTCCTCGGTTGCGGATTAGGCATTGCGGTAGGTTTAGATCTATCCTGTTGCACACCATTCAGGATTTGATACTCCAATCTACCTTTCTCACCCAGTTCTTGGCGGATAGTCGTTTTCAAAAGTGCTACATAATGCTCTTCCAACCATTCATAGAAGAACTTGTTTGGCACCTGAATCGTCAAAGAAGAAGTATCGAGCTTAATCGGTTTGATTGGCTCGAACCACGTCTTAAAACTTTGAGCGTTGACGTTTTTCCGAATCGTGCGCAGACAGTTGTCCCACACGGTTGCGTAATCTTTTATCATTCACCAGTATCGATTAGGGGGCTTGATAAAGCCGGTTCAAAATAACTATTTAAATGGTTATTGGTGTGCGTGTAAGTGGATATAGTTTTCTTTCACAGTGTCATTTTTGGTACTTCGCTTTGCAAATATTGTATAGATCGCTAAATTACTTTTGCTCAACAAGTAAGTATCAAAGTGGGCTACAAAAGTCAGTTTTTTTTATGAGACTTAAAAGCATTTTTAAGAGTTTTTTTAAAATAAAATTTAAAATCTAAAAGTGTCAATATCCTGCGTAAAGCCCTGAAAATACAAGCAAATTAGCGATTTTGTTGATTTTCAAGCACTTATCTAACTAAAAATCGGCAATTTGCACCAATGTTAAATATTTCATATTTCCCAATATATATCCCAGTTTTTTAAATAAAACGCAAATGATTTTATGTGAAAAAAAACGATATAGATTTTGAAAAAGAATTGTTATGTATTATATAAAAATATAATTTGATTTATTGAAATTTCAACCAAACTCATTGTCAATGAACGTGTTATGATTTAAAATGACTGTGTTTTAATTGCCTAAATACGTGTCGGGGAAAACCTGTTATCGAAAAAAAATAACACCCTTTCAATGCATTAAAATGTCAATAAAAATTAAAACTCATCATGTGTTAATGATAAAAATTAAAAAATACTGAGGGGGTACTTTTAATATGAAAATAATTATTTAAATTTGAGTAATTTTAAAAAATGAAATTGAAAACATAAAAAAATTCCTCATGCCCAAAAAAAAATCAAAAAAAAAGATGAAGACTCTACATGCCCTTATTGTCGCTATCGACAATTATCCAAATCCCGCTCATCGCCTCAACGGCTGTAAAAACGATGCCAACGCTTTTCGAGGGTATCTTGCGGATTATTGCAAAGCGAATGGCTTAGCTTATAACGAAAAAAACCTTTTTGATGCCGATGCCACACGGCAAGGTGTCATTGATGGCTTCTCACATTTTAAAAAAGCTCAAGAGGGTGACGTTTGCGCTCTGTATTATTCAGGGCATGGCTCTCAGATGGCTGCACCGCCTGAATTTTGGGACGAGCAAGACCATCGCAGCGAAACCATCGTCTGCTATGATAGCCGTATCCCTGGTGGACGTGATTTGATTGATAAAGAACTCGCCACTTTGATTTGGCTCGCTACAAAAGACAGCGATAACCATTTCCTCGCCGTCATGGACTGCTGTCATTCAGGCTCGAACACCCGCGACCTCAATA
The DNA here is from genome assembly GCA_043744275.1 of Saprospiraceae bacterium. Lineage (GTDB taxonomy): Bacteria > Bacteroidota > Bacteroidia > Chitinophagales > Saprospiraceae > JAAFJT01. The sequence goes on along the minus strand of JAYTUY010000001.1, from coordinate 4,026 downwards.
TCCGCGCACGTATGGCTGAACCTTCCAGCGTTGTGCCACGCGATGCGACTGGCTTTTTTGGAAAAGAACATTGGGTCAAATATCAACCACCTTCAGCCCGCCACGTGCATTTGGCAGCCGCTAAAGACAGTGAAACTGCTAAGGAATTGAGCATTCAAGGCACTCCCCGTGGTGCTTTTACCTTCAATTTGATACAAACTCTTCAACAAATGGGCACTTGCATCACCTATGAAGAGTTGACGGCGCATGTCGGTCAGCGTGTCCGCAATCTTGTAAAAGAACAAACGCCTTTGTGTGATGCTTATAAAGTTCCTTCGGATGTCGGTTTTACATTTCTTGGAGCTTCGTTGAAAAAAGGAGAATACCTCGTCAGTCATGATAATACTGAGGGGTGGATTGTGAATATTGGTGGTGTGCAAGGTGTGCCACCGACTGGAGCGACTTTGCAATTAGATAAAGGTGCTGAAATAAAAATCACTGAGGTCAGAGCCAATTTTTCAAAAGTAGCTGGTATGGAGCTGATGGCAACCGATACCCAATACAAAGCCTCATTAACAGCTATTGATGAAAGAAATTTAGCGTTGCCACGTCTGCGCGTCGCTATTTCGAAAGATAGTGAAAAAGAAGGCATCGATATTTTAAAATCAGAATGGCAGAAAAATGCGCCTGAAACGCTGCAATTGGTTGATAATGAAAACGATACGGATTATGTTATTCGAGCATGGGACAATGCTTATCGCTTGACTAAGATGGGCGACTCTGTTCCCGTTTTCCGTAGAGTCAATGGATATAATGCAACTGCAGCGCAAGATTTTATTCAAAATACTCAAACAGTCGCCAATTGGAAAGCCAAATTGCTTTTGGATAATCCTTTAACAACGATCAAAGACGGTGAATTTGAAATCGTTGTTCAAGATAAATCTGGGACTGCTTTGCCTAAGCCATATATATTGCAGCAACTCGATGAAAAGACAAGCATCGATGCTCAATTTGGTATAAAAAATATGGGTAGTCGCCCATATTGGGTCAGTGCAGTGTTTTTGGGTAGTGATTTTGGTGTAACCAATGAATTTTTACCTAAAAAAGAAATTAATCCAGGAGAAATAGCTTGGGTGGAGTTTGAAAATGATAGGAGCATTCCTTTTATGATTCAAAAAGAATATCTATCGTGGGGGGTGAATGAAATCAATGAATATTTCAAATTTTTCATCAGCACCGACCCAATAAACACGTCTATCCACAATCAAGATGCCTTGAGTTTGGATACTCGAGCGGGCGCAACACGCGCCATTCAGCGCAGCACCCCCTCAGTACCAGTCAATGATTGGCGGACTATTTTGGTGCCATTGAAAACAGTGTGTCCTTTGAAAAGCGAATCGTTGGCAAGTGGTGGAAGGTCTGTGCTACAAAGTGCCAATATTGAAATTGAAACGCCCACAGGCTTCTCAGCCAACGTGACCCTCTCTTCTTCAAATCAGGCGACTCGCAGCCTCGATAATCAGCCGATACTGAGGGGGGGCGACAATGTGCTTTCAATGCCTCTGACAGAGAGCATGGGCGATTCCCCAACCATGGATATTTTAGAATTGCAAAATGTGCAAGGAGAGCTATCTTATGATAAACCATTGAAAATCAACTTAAAAAATATTAATAAAAATGAAACTGTGATTCCTTTTGGTTTCGATTCTGAACATGGTATTTATTTTCCTTTGGGTTTGATGGACAGTGCGGGAGTGGTTCATATCCACCAATTGCCGCCAGCGGAAACAGGCGGAGCGACACGGAGTCTATTAGGCAGTTTAGGCAATTCTTTAAAAATTTATTTTAAAAAAATTGTTCAACCACTCACTGGAAATTATCAATACCCGATGCTCAGGATGGCGAATTTTAAAGGTAATTCTGAAGATTTTACTTATGAAAGTGATAAAAATAAAATAAAAGATGCCGTTGCCAAAGCCAATAATATCGTTCTTTTTGTTCATGGCTTGATAGGCTCGACTGCCGACCAGCCCAAAACGATTCGTCGAGGTGCTGGTACGAATGGCGTAGTCAATGGGTCAAGCCCTTATGACCTCATCCTCACTTTTGATTACGAAACGTTGAATACCAAAATCGATACCTCTGCCGCTGACCTCGAAAGAGCCTTGCAAGACATCGGCATTACTGAGGGGTTCGGCAAGCGGTTGGACGTTGTCGCACATTCAATGGGCGGTTTGGTGTGCCGTTATTTTGTAGAAAAATTGAGTGGAAAAAAAATCGTGTCTAAATTAATGCTTTTCGGCGCGCCGAATAATGGTTCTGAATTAGCTGATTTGCGCATCATGGTAGCTAATTTATTGACAGTTGCTGTGAACGGTGCTATATTTTTGAAGCCATTTATTTTTCCATTGAGCATGTTAGGCAAAGGGATGAATAAATTATTGGTTACGGTGGATCAACTGAATCCTAAATCTGAATTTATCCGAGAGCTTAACAATCAAGGCGACACTGGCATACCATATTATATTATAGCCGGCAATACCGACCTAATTAAAGAGGCGGAGCACCCTGAGGCTTATTCATTTTATAAAAAAATCATGAATTCGCTTAAAAACGGCGGCACTTACAAGGCGGCTGATTGGTGGTTTAATGAATCCAATGATTTGGCTGTAAAAGTGGTTTCGGCTCGCTTCGTAGGCAATCAGAAAAATTTACATTTTAATGAAGTGCCTTGCGACCACTTTAGCTTTTTTGATCCACAATCGGAAGGCGTTCAAGCATTTATGCAAGATGCCAGCTTTACTAATTCAGTTCCGACATAATTTTAATTAAAAATACATTTTTTAAAAATATAAAACATCGAAAACAACAATGCGTTTTCGATGTTTTTTTATGTATCTTCATAGCCTTAATAGCATTTTTCAAAAAAACTTAAAAGCGTTTTAGGAATAAAACCATTTCAATAATCCAAATTTGTATTAAAATGAAAAAAAACAAACATTATTTACTATTGGTAGCGGCTACCATTGCACTTGTCTGGTCTTGTTCTCCTAAAACAGGACAGCAGACCTCGACAACGACTACTTCTGGTGGTGGCAAAGACATCATCACTCCAGCAGGCAAAAAGAAATTCATTGACGCTGCCAATATGAACACTGCAGTGCGTCCGCAAGACGATTTTTTTGAATATGCTAACGGTACTTGGCTTAAAAATACAGCCATTCCTGCTACCGAATCGCGTTGGGGCAGCTTCAATGAATTGGCTGAATTTAATCAAAATGCTTTGAAAACCATTAGTGAAGAGTTGGCAAATAAACCTGGTGCGAAAGGTGAATTGAGCCAAAAAGTAGGCGATTTTTATGCCGCAGGAATGGATTCAATGGCGATTGAGAAATCAAGTTTGATAGCCTTGAAGCCTTATTATGACCGCGTCAATGCAATTAAAAGTTTTGATGGTTTGCTCGAAGAAATAGCCGCTGAATACGCCGAAGGCTCAGGTGTTATTTTTAGATTGGGCGTGCGTCAAGATTCTAAAAATAGTACAGTTTATGCCACATCCCTTTCTGCTGGCGGTATAAATCTGCCCGACCGTGACCTTTATCTGAAAGACGACGAACGCTCTCAAAAAATTAGAAAAGCTTATCGGCAGCATATTTTTAACATGTTCAAACTCACAGGCGAAGGGGATTTGCAGATTAATAAATATGTAGATGCCATCATGAAAATGGAAACGGCTTTCGCTAAAGCCACAATGGACAGAGTAGAACGCCGCGACCCCAACAAGACCTATAATAAAATGACTGTGGCAGAGATTGAAAAATTTTCCCCTCGAATGAAATGGGATGATTTTTTTAGTAAAACCAAGACAAAAAACGCCTATTATATTGTAGAGGAACCTAATTTTTTGAAAGAATTAAGCGATATGCTTGGTCGTGAGACTTTGGATGATTGTGGTGCGACATAAAGTTATGTACTACTATACGGACATAAAGTTGAAACCGCCTTAACTTAGTTCATTGAAATAACTGTAAAATTTAGAACAATGGG